>JAIESE010000011.1 GCA_019746225.1 Alphaproteobacteria bacterium
AAAAAATTATACGTTAGCAATTTGGCTTTTGCCATGTCCGATTCAACTTTAGAAGAGTTGTTTGGATCCGTCGGTCAAGTTGTGTCTGCAAAAGTAATCACGGATCGTGATACTGGACGCAGCAAAGGTTTCGGTTTCGTTGAGATGTCAACAGACGCAGAAGCTGCCGATGCAATTGAAAAATTGAACGGTACAGAAGTTTTGGGACGCGCGATTGGCGTTTCTGAAGCTCGTCCACAACAACCACGTGAAAGTCGCGGTTTTGGTGGCGGCGGTGGAAATGGTGGTGGCCGTGGCGGCCCTGGTGGACGCAGTTCCTCCGGTGGCGGATACAGCCGTTCCGGCTTCTAATTTTAGAAGTTTAAACGAAATGACAAAGAGGCAGGATTTTTCCTGCCTCTTTTTTTACATTCTAACGAGCCGAACAGCCAGATTATCTTTCAGCCCCTACATGTTACCACCGAGGATACTGATAAGGAGACTGATAGGGTTGATTATAACGATACTGTCGATGGTATCGATACTGTTTGGGTGGATAATATCTATGGCAAGGGTCCCCATATGCCCGTCGATACCATTTACATCCTTTGGAACATGGATAGTTGCGACAATACCCATAACTATTCCGAATGAGCAAGATATCTCCATCTTTATAGGAATGAACAGGTGTTTGATACCCCGTTGCATCTGCTGAGCCAATTGTTAATAACCCTAATGCCCCAACAATAAAAATATTTCTTAAAAGCATGGCATATCTCCCAAATTCATAACTCTTCACTCCATAAGATAGGATTTTTTAACTAAGTTTCAATACCTGTTGAAGATTGTCTTGAACAACAGGCCTTCTATAGGCCATAAATAGGCCATGAACTTACAAGAATACTCACCAATTAAAGAGGAAAAGAAATGACACAAACAGCATCAAATACTGGATTAATGGCTGGCAAGCGTGGAATCGTCATGGGACTTGCAAACGATCATTCGCTTGCCTGGGGAATATCAAGGCAACTAGCGGCTCAAGGCGCCGAGATTGCTTTTACTTTTCAATCTGAAGCCTTAGAAAAGCGTGTTCGCCCTCTTGCCCAATCTCTTGGATTCGACTTTGTCCTCCCTTGTGACGTGGGCACCGAAGGCGACATCGCTCGCACATTTGCTGCTCTTAAAGAAAAATGGGGCACGATTGACTTTGTCGTCCATGCCATTGCTTACGCAGATAAGGAAGAGCTTAAAGGAAAATATGCGGAAACCTCACGCAAGAACTTCCTGAATTCCCTCGACATTTCTTGCTATTCCTTTACAGAAACCTGCCGTGAGGCCGCCAAATTGATGCCAGATGGAGGCAACATCATCACCTTGACCTACCACGGTGCGCAACGAGTGATGCCCCATTATAACGTCATGGGCATTGCAAAAGCCGCCCTTGAGGCCAGCGTGAAATATTTAGCGGTCGATTTTGGGGGTCAAAACATTCGGGTCAACGCCATATCAGCCGGTCCTGTCAAAACCCTGGCAGCATCAGGCATTGGTGACTTTCGTTATATTTTGCAATGGAATCAATACAACTCCCCCCTCAAGCGTAATACCACCCTTGATGATGTCGGGGGTGCAAGTGTTTATCTCTTAAGCAACCTTTCCAGCGGTGTGACAGGGGAAATTCATTATGTGGATAGCGGTTACCATGTCGTTGGCATGAAAGCCGTGGATGCCCCGGATATAGCCACAGTCTAGGCTCATGCCCAAGTAAACTAAAGAGCTATCCCTAGACTCTCGCGTTTGTTAAGGAAATGGTAAGGCGAATTAAGATATCTTTGTCCTATAACCTGGCTTTTTAACATCGGGAGTCGTCAATGCGTCGCTTTATTACGGGTATTTTTGCAACTCTAGGGGCATTTACCTTTATTTTTATAGTAGCCTTTGGTTGGTCGGCCTACCTTGCCTCTTCTCCCACGATACCATCCGCATCCCCTACTGAAGCTATTGTTTTGAACCTATCCTTAGGCGATCGGCTCGCTGAACAACCCAGTAATCTCGGGATTTCTTCGCTTGTGCTGGGGCGTCCCCTTTCCGTTTACACAGTGGTTTCTGGTATCATTCAAGCTACCAAAGATAAGAATGTTTCTGGGATTTTGCTAACCCTTGAAGGGAATGGTCTACAAATCGCAACCATTCAAGAAATTCGGGCGGCCCTCAAGAATTTTAAAGCGGCAGGAAAATTCATATACACCTATACGGATACATTTGGTGAGCTCTCTAATGCCACAAAAAGCTACTATCTTGCAGCAATATCCTCAAAAATTTGGGTGATGCCCATGGGTAGCTTTAACATCAATGGATTGTTCTTTGAAGCCCCATTTGCCAAGAAGGCCTTGGAAGACTTGAAAATTCGTCCCCAAGTTGGTCGCCGTGAGGAATACAAGGGATTTATTGAATCTTTGACAGAAAGTGACTTTACGGGCCCTCACAAAGAAAATATGCAGCGCATTCTAAATTCTCTTGCCGGCCAAATTATTGCAGATGTGGCGGCTGATCGGGGATTAGAGATCGAGGAAGTCAAAGGCCTTATCAACACAGCCCCCCACACCCTCAAAGAAGCTTTGAAGACAAAAATGATCGATGAGATCGGCTATAAAGACCAAGTCAAAGAGAGCATCGCCAAATTAACAGGCAAGAAACCAATCTACTATGACTTTGAAGCCTACGCCCAAGGTATCCCTGATTTTTCAAAAGGTGAGAAAATTGCCATTGTGTATGCCGAAGGAACAATTGCGCGTGGAAAAGCGGTCCAAAACCCTCTCATGGATGATGCAATGATTGATGCGGTTGAAGTTGCCAAAATCATACGTGAATCCGGTGAAAACAAAGACATTAAAGCAATTATCTTACGCATTGACTCAGGTGGAGGTAATCCGATCGCCTCTGATTTAATTAACCGGGAAGTCAGTCGCTTGAAAACCAAAAAACCTGTGATCGCCTCTATGGCAGACGCTGCTGCTTCTGGTGGTTATTATATTGCCAGCAATGCCCGAAAGATTGTTGCCCAACCTGCTACAATTACGGGGTCCATTGGAGTCTTTTCAGGTAAACTTGTCACCCAAGAATTTTGGGATCATTATGGAGTGCACTGGGGTGATGTAAGCTATGGAACCAATGCAGCCATGTGGTCAACAAGTACAGTCTTTTCTGATGAGGGCAAGAAGAAATTTGAACGACATTTAGATCATGTCTACACCACTTTCCAAGAACAGGTCGTCAAAGGTCGTGGCCTTGACCCTGAGAAAGTACACCAAATTGCCAAGGGACAAATCTGGACTGGTCTCGAGGCCAAAGAAAATGGCCTTGTTGATGCGATCGGTGGGCTCATGATGGCGATTGATATTGCAAAGAAGGAGGCTGGGATTGCCGCTGATGCCCCCGTTACCCTTCTTCAACTCCCTGCCCCCAAATCATTTGTGGACGTGATGTTTGACCGGAATCGGAATACCGAGACCGCAATATTTGCCCGGTATCCGACTTTACGTATGATTTTGAAACGCCTAGATGATATCTTCTCGACCCCAAGTGTTGAGATGAAAGTGAATCTGCCAAAACCATAAGAGGAATCTGTTGATTGGTTTGTCGACAAAAGCCAACAGGTCCTCTATGATTCATTAGATGAACACTGAATTTGGAGTGCCCAAATGGCTCTTACCCCCTCTTTCATGATCCCCTTAGGAACGGTCGCGCCAGATTTTAAGCTCCTAAACCCCCTTACTAATAAAATTGACTCTCTTCAGGATCTAAAATCCCCAAAAGGGACCGTCGTCATGTTCATTTGTAATCACTGCCCGTTTGTGATACATGTCCTTCCTGAGCTGTTAAAGCTCACAAAATACTACGGTGAACAAGGGGTTTCCTTTATTGCCATCAGTTCAAACGATCCTGTCTCCCATCCCCAAGATGGACCATCCCACATGGCCGAGCTTGCCAAATCCCTCAATTTCACGTTTCCATATCTCTTTGATGACACCCAAGAGGTCGCCAAAGCCTACGAAGCGACGTGCACGCCCGACTTCTTTGTGTTTGATGGCGCATTAAAATGTGTATACCGGGGACAACTGGACGATTCACGTCCCAACAACGGCGTTCCGCTTAGCGGTCAAGACCTTCGTTCGGCCCTCGATGGTCTATTGTCGAGCAATCCGATTTCCCCAGAGCAAAAACCCAGCATGGGATGCAATATAAAGTGGAAAAATTAGCAGTTTTTCGAATTAATTTCTTGACATAAGCTGCCAATAACGTTAGACAAAATAGGTACGTGTCTTTTCATGAACGTATCATGAGAAATATATATTGTCCTTTATTTTTGGGAAAGTGACCCCCATGTTTGCAGTGATTAAAACCGGTGGTAAGCAATATACCGTCCACGAAAATGATGTTCTTTGGGTTGAGAAGCTCGAAGCAGAACCAGGTACTTCCATTGATTTAACCGACGTTTTAATGATCGGCGATGGTAAAAATGTAACCGTTGGCAAACCAACGATTGCTGGTGCTAAGATTAAAGCAACAGTCGTTGAGCAAATGCGTGACCGAAAGGTGATCATCTTTAAGAAGAAGCGTCGCCACAACTATCGTCGCAAAAAAGGACATCGCCAACATTTGACTGTTTTGAAGATTGAGAAAATTGTAGCAGCGTAATAGTCTGCTCCACAGGATATAGGAGATAAGTAATGGCACAAAAAAAGGGTGGTGGTAGTACCAGCAACGGACGCGACTCAGAAGGTCGACGCCTTGGCGTTAAGAAATTTGGACAAGAACATGTTTTGGCTGGCAACATTATCGTTCGCCAACGGGGCACAAAATTCCATCCTGGCAAGAATGTTGGCATGGGTAAAGACCATACCTTGTTTGCCTTGATCGAAGGTGTAGTTGAATTCAAGCGCGGTCAAAAGGATCGCTCATTTGTATCTGTTCTACCCGCTTCATCTACAATCCATTAAACTCTAAAACTCAACCCCCAGGTTGATTTTTTAACCTGGGGGATTTCTTAAAATGATTACCTTTCGAAAAGCAACTCTTCCCGATCTTCCCCTGCTCGATTCCTGGCTCCAAAAGCCTCATGTGAGAGAATTTTGGGACAATAGTGAACGTCAATACACCAACATGAAAAACTATCTTGAAGGCACCAAACACATCCATGACTATTATATCGGGCTCATGGACGGGGCACCCTACTGCCTCCTGTTAACATGCAATGAGACCATAGAACCAGATACCCCCCTTCCTTACCTCCCCTATCTCTCGAAAGACCGCAACATCCACTCCCTTGATTTCATGATTGGGGAAGAGGCATATTTGAGCAAGGGCTTTGGTCCCCAAACATTGCAGGCGTTTTGCTTATACATACAACAGCATGATCCCTTAAGCACCCGCTTTATTATTGATCCCCAGAGCAACAACCCGCGCGCGATTCATGTGTATGAAAAGGCGGGTTTTCAAAAGGTGGGCACCTTTACTCCTGAGGAGGGAGAATTTGCCGGCATATTAACCCATATCATGGTGAAGGACTTGGAAATAAAATGAAAAATAAGTTATACAACATCTTTGTTTTGATACTGATCGCAGCCGCTTTCAATTTCTCCCACGGCGCTGAAGGTACGCAGCCGCATTCTGGCCTTGTCGTGAAAAGAAACCATGAGATTATCCTGAACATCGGAAAGACTAAAGAGCGTCACGCCCCCTTTTCCACCTTTAAAGTTCCCCTAGCCCTTATGGGGTTTGATGCAAAAATCTTAGAATCGAAAGATTCCCCAAAATGGGCCTTTCGGGAAGAATATGAGAAGAATTTCCAAAGCTGGTACACTCGGGAAAAGGGGTTGGAATATCATTGGTGTGAAGACCACACTCCCCTAACGTTCATGAAAAACTCAGTTGTTTGGTATTCCCATCTCATTACACAAAAGCTGGGAAAAGAGAAGTTCGAGGATTATGTCTCAAGGCTCAACTATGGAAATGGCAATGTTTCGGGAACACCTGGAAAGGACGACGGTCTCTTCAACAGTTGGCTCGGGACTTCTCTCGAAATCTCTCCCATAGAGCAGGTTGAGTTCCTTGAAAAGCTTCTCGCTAACGAGCTTCCGTTCTCCAAGGACGCCATGGAAAAGACAAGAGAGATTATGGATCGCGACGAGGCCTGGGATGGCTGGAAGCTATACGGTAAAACAGGTGGTGGCAGCGGGGGCAATGGATGGTTTATTGGATGGATTGAAAAGGACGGAGAACGGCTCGTCTTTGCTCAATACCTTGATAAAGCAGACCCAGGTCTTGATTTGACGGGACTGCCTGTTCATAAATCCGTTGGCCTCACTGCCAAGGAAATAATCAAACGAGACGTCTTGAAATATTTGGGCGTATCGGGGGAGAAATAGAGGCGTCTGAAGACACAAAAAAACCGGGGAAAACCCCGGTTTCTTCTAAAACAAATATTACTGTCTTATTTAATCTTCGTCTCTTTAAACAAGACGTGCTTACGAACCACTGGATCATATTTGCGAAACTCAAACTTCTCAGGCTTCTTTCGTGGATTTTTTGAAGCCACATAAAAATATCCCGTATCCGCTGTGCTGAGCATCTTAATTGCGATCGTTGCTGCTTTAGCCATAATTTATACTCCTTTAAATAAGTGTGGATCTGGGATCCACACCACAATATCTTAACGTTTAGAGAACTGGAAGCGACGACGAGCTTTGCGTTGACCATACTTCTTACGTTCAACAACACGACTGTCACGCGTCAGGAAGCCTTCATGCTTCAAGACAGGACGTAAATCCGGCTCAAAGTATGTTAAGGCCTTGCTGATGCCATGACGAACCGCACCGGCTTGACCGGACAATCCACCACCAACAACCGTACACCAAACATCAAACTGACCGCTGCGATTGGCAACCTGCATGGGTTGAGCAAGCATCATCTGTAAAACAGGACGTGCAAAATATTGGGCACTTCCTTTTCCATTCACAACAATTTGACCTTTACCTGGTTTAATCCAAACACGGGCAATGGCGTTTTTACGCTTTCCCGTTGCATAGGAGCGCCCTTGGGCATCAATCTTTGGGAGAACTGGTTCACTTGGATTCGCGTCTGCACTCTTTGCAGTCGCAGCTGTCGGTGTTTCATTAACAGCCGTTTTCAAATCTTCTAAAGCAATTTTTTCACGTGCCACGATTATATACTCCTTTTATTCTTAGGATTCAGGGCCGCAACATCTAAGTTCTCAGGGTTTTGACCAGCGTGAGGATGGGCTGCACCTGCATAAACTTTCAAATTTCCCATAATTTGACGCCCGAGAGGGCCACGAGGAATCATCCGCTCAACGGCTTTTTCAATGACGCGCTCTGGGTGCTTTCCTTCAAGAATCGTCCCAACAGCGCGCTCTTTAATACCTCCAGGATATCCTGTGTGCCAGTAGAACTTCTTGTCTTTGAGTTTATTGCCCGTCAGCTTCACTTTTTCTGCGTTGACGATCACAACATTGTCGCCGCAATCTACGTGAGGCGTAAACGTAGGCTTGTTTTTCCCACGCAAAATGTTCGCAACGACCACGGCGAGGCGACCCAAAATGAGGTCTTGCGCATCAATGAGAAGCCACTTCTTCTTCACATCTGCTGGTTTTATGGAGATTGTCTTCATTTAATTTCTGTCCATTTTATTAACACATTGATTATGGTTTAGGACATTTAAGGTGTCAGGTCAAGCGTAAAATGCTTTGTTTTCATGGTTTTTTGGACAATGGTATTATAGTACCATAAATATCTGGTCTCTCAATATATTCTGAAAATTGGGTCTTTTGGGACGCGAACAATCTTAATGTAAGATTCACGCGTCCCTAAATTCACATTGTCCGCTATATTTATCACTTCAAGAATTCTTCAAAGACTTTCTTTCTTTCCGACCTCTTATAACTGGCAATCCAACTATTAACTTGAACTGGATCAGTTTCTACACCAATCAGTTTTGCAGTTTCCAGACCTTTCGCTTCAGCAACACTTTTCACCTTCTCCTCAGCGTTTATTATGAGCGTTGGATCTCCAATAAGTTTTGTCACGCTGTCTGGATTGGATAACAAATATGTCATAAAATATATTTTAGCATCATCTTCTTTAACAAAATCTAGATCTTGAATCTGCTCAAAAATTTTGGCGATTTGCTTAACTTTTGTTTTGAGTCCTTCAGCAACTCCCTCTTGAACAACATTTTTTGCCAAATGAGTAAAATCTTTAACGTTCAGGAGGGTCGCACACTCTTTTGCCTCTTTTAAAAATTCTATGTTGGTCAGTTTAGTTTCAAAAATGCTCTTCAATCCGTAATGATCCAGTTTATCGTGTGCAAAAACTGGTTCTACTTCATATTGAGCAACGAACTCTCCCATCTCAATGATGTTTTGTACGAGATCTCCTTGATCCCCAAAACTTTTTAAAAGCTCAGTCCAATCACTTGAATACTGGATATATTTCTGAAAGGGCCTTAATAAATCTGGAGTTATGGCTTCAGAATTTGAAAATTTTCCAAGTACTTCGATAACTTTCATCTTTTCATCAACATATTCAATACAAAGAAAGGATTGTAATGATAAAAATGCGCTGACTCCCTTTTCACCATAGGTAACATTGTCGAGACGCCTTAAATTCTTACACCAATCTTGTAAAGACATAGACTCGGCGCTGAGAACCCTATTTGCCGAGGATATCATTGCACCCGCTTGTTTTAGATCTTTTAAAGTGTTGAAAATCTCTTTCAATTCCCATTGTCCCCGTACTCTCACCTTTAATTGGCCAACCTGGTGGATTAATGTTTCAAGATTTTCATATTTCTCAAGGAACATTAGGTAGTCCACAAATTGATAGTCATCGATATGTGTTACAGAAGTTAGAGAAACAAGTGCATTTATAAGATTTTCCTGGTTGTTTGAATGTTCCAAGTATTCAATCAAATCCGGCCTTATCCCTGTAGACCACGGCGTCGTTTTGATAAGACCAGCGGTCATCAGTTTTGAAACCGATGCCATCACAGGCAATTGGTTTTTAAGAGGTTTAAAGATTTGGACAATCTCATCAAAGTCTTTAATGTTAAAATTGCCTTCCTGGAATAGAGGACACAATTGTTCCAAAAAGGCCTCGCTCGGCTCTTTTTCAAGAAGGCTTTTCAAGTAAGCTTTCAATATGTCCGAGGCTTTAGAACGATAGGCATCTCTTAATTCTATCTCACTGAGATGCATAAACATGATAAATTGTGATGCTTCTAAATTACAGACCTCTAGAGACCTGGCTAGATATGCACTTAAGGCCTTAAAGCCATCTTGCGATGGGGTTTCACCCCAGCATTGGAGAAGTTGTTGGTACCCTCTTTTTGGGTGAACATGATTCATCCAAATGCTCGCATCTTTATAATTGAATGATGAATTCAACACGTTCGCTCTCTTTATAATCTCTGTTGTCGCTTTCACTTGAGCTTTTAGAAGACTAATGAAGTCCTTAGGGAACTTTACAGCATCCGCATTTTGAACAAGAACATAATCACATTTCTCCGGAATAATGGCATCAACATCATATTCTCTTGCAAGAACTTCATGTGGATCCCGATATGGGTAAGCAGCTTCAATTTTCTTAAAAAGCTCCTTTCCAGCATCGCTGTTCAAATCAATGACCCTTAAATTATCATGGATAGTTAAGGTAAGAGGAATGACGATCCCAGATCCTCGTGTATAACCCGCAGCTGTACCTTCATCTTTTGCCGTGTAAAAGCCCCGATTAAAAGCAGCCGTTCCTTGCTCTCTTGAACTCACCACAATTCCATTGTGCATCATACACAACACGTCCTCAATATGAGGCGTGCCATGGTAGACTGTTCCATTGGCGGTATGCTTTTCAAGGATGTCTTCCTTTTTCAAAAGAACACCGCTCTCTCTCAGATCCCCTTTATCTTCAGTGCGCAGACTAATTTTATGCCTCTCCAAAAATTCACGAATCGGCTTCCCATGTCTCTCGGAAAGCTCTTTGACATTGGACAAGAGCTTATGATTTGCAACAGATTCTTTAAGCATTGTAACCGCATTGTGACGACCTTCAAGTCTTCCGTTACGGGCTGTTTTCACAAACTGATCTTGGGCATCAGAAGAGAGCTGTTGTCCACTGGAGACTAATCGACCAAACTCTTCATTTAAGATTGTTTCGCTTTTCTCATCAAACGAGGCGAAAACCAACTCCATGAACCCACGTAAACTGCGCACTGTTTGTTTGTCTGGGGCAAATCCTTGAGGACACTCCAGGTAGGTCAGTTTAGCATTAAGCAAATCCGTCAAGATGTACTCATAGCCTTTAGGTGCGCGAATACGGGGTGAGGTGCTTCCATCTCCCAGCTGCCCATCTCCTAGCTTAAAGGCGAGCCAATCAATGGTCGCTCCCCCTTGAACAACGGCACTTCTCTCAGCGCTTAATCCAAATTGCTTGGCATATTCTTTAACGTCTGCCACAGGAACAACTGATTTTTTTATGACAGATGTATCCTTTTGAAGTCCCAAATGCCGTTCAGCTGCATTGATATAATCTCTCGTTGCGTTGATGACTTTATCTTTTTGTACTTCGTCCATTTGTTCAGGAAAATCTATTACAATGTCAAAGTCACTGCTGACACCCAGCGCTTTGATAAAATTGACAAATCTACCATCCTTTATAATCTGATCAAGCCTTTCAACAACAACTTCCCGAAGCTGTTCTTCCGACAAGGGAGAACCTTGAGTCTTCTCAAGTGCCTTAATATGCGCATGATAGAGTTTCTTATACACATACCCCAAAAGACTACGAACCATCCCTGCTGCCACATATACATTTGCCGTGCAATCCGGTTGTGCTTCGCTCACTCTGTCTTGAACAAATTTATTCAGATTCTTGAAGAAATGTTTGGTTTCAAGGTCCTTAGCTTCGTGATCCCCTTTATGAGGAACCTCTAGGCGATCAAGAATCGATTTAAGCGATTGACCGAGTATTTGCTCTCGAGATTTTTCATCAAGAAATTCAAAGTAGTTCGGAAAGCCACGATTGAGCAACAATTGATGAACCCGGGTTGCTGGATTGAGGCCCCCATCTTGAATCAATGAAGGATGCGATGCTTTTTCCGCTGATGAGATGATATGGGTTGTTCCGAGCAAAACTGCAACAAAGAGGGAAAGTTTGCCCATCTTCATAATAATAATTCCTCATTTAATAGTATATAATAGAATTTTTCAAAGCCTTAAAGGCTTGCCTTATGGCTTAAGTAAGTATTTATTTTTTGAATTTCAATAAAATATTTATATTTAATGCAATGGATCTTCACAGTCAATTGATTTTTACAATATGTCTAATGTGAAATTTAATACAAAAGAAAAGCCCCCTGTCAAAGGGGGCTTGTATTCTTTTCAGTTGGCTATCTGAAGCTTATGACCCCCGACGCAGGAAAGCAGGAATTTCAAGCATATCCAGCTCTTCCGTTGCATTCGCGTCCGAAACTTTAGTCAACTCGGGCTGTGGTTGGAGGGTCTTTGTTCGCGATACCCCTGTGAATCTCTCAAACAAGGATGTTGGGCGACGACGCTCTTCAGGACTTGGTGTGATTTCAAAAGAAGCAACAACCTCCCCATCTGATAATGTGCCAAGAGAGCCCTTTCCTGCGGGATCTTTAGGGGTTGGGGTCAATTCTAAGTCATCAAAGAGACCAGGTGTTTTTGCTTCATTGTCCTCTGATTCAGGTGAAACTTGACCAAAGTCTTCTGTTTCTGGCTCGATATGTTGAGGGATCTCAGAATCAAGACCTCCATATTCCGTATCCTTTGTCATATCCGTGGTGGCGTCAAATGGGTCTGATTCACGCGTGGCTTCCTTTTCTGCTGTTGGACCATAATAAACACTATTCGGAGGCGGAGTTTCCCGAGAAGCCAATGAAGCTGCAGCCATATGAATATGGCGCGGCATCCCTGTTGCGGTTGTTGCGGTAGGGGTTGTTTGAGCTTGAGCTTGCGCTCCCCCAATACCCGTCGCTACAACAGAAACGCGAATGGTCCCATTGAGTTTTTCATCAAATGTCGATCCAAAAATAATATTGGCCTCAGGGTCAACTTCATCACGAATGCGGTTTGCCGCTTCATCAACCTCATACAAGGTCATGTCATAACCGCCGGTGATATTGATCAAAACGCCCTTAGCGCCTTTCATAGAAACATCATCTAGAAGTGGGTTCGATATGGCAGCTTCTGCGGCATCAAGGGCACGTCGATCCCCTTCTGCTTCGCCCGTTCCCATCATGGCTTTGCCCATCTCAGCCATCACAGCCCGAATGTCCGCAAAGTCGAGGTTAATCAAGCCGGGCATCATCATCAAATCGGTCACACCCCGAACACCGGAGTACAAAACGTCATCTGCCATTTTAAAGGCATCGGCAAAGGTTGTCCGCTCATTAGCAATGCGGAATAAATTCTGATTTGGAATAATGATCAGCGTATCCACATATTGTTGAAGTTCCTCAATACCCCGCTCAGCGGTGCGAGAACGATGGGTTCCTTCAAAGTGAAATGGCTTTGTGACAACACCAACAGTTAAAATACCTTCTTCGCGTGCTGCACGGGCAATGACGGGAGCTGCGCCTGTTCCTGTTCCACCGCCCATACCGGCTGTGATGAAAACCATATTGCTGCCCCGCAAATGTTGAATAATTTCATCATGAGATTCTTCGGCAGAAGCTCGACCAACATCTGGTTTTGAGCCTGCGCCGAGTCCTTGTGTGACATTTAGTCCCAGCTGAATCTTGCCCTTAGGCTCAACCAAAGAACCCGCAAGGGCCTGAGCATCGGTGTTGGCAACGACAAATTCAACGCCTTCCAATTTTGCGCGGATCATGTTGCACACAGCGTTGCCACCTGCGCCTCCCACACCAATGACTGTAATTCGGGGCTTCAGTTCTAAGTTATCTACGGTCATGCTTATTTCCTTTTTTTTGTGGCCATTTCTTAATAAAATGTTAATGGGAATCCAGAAGAATATCCACCACAATTTTAAAGCCATTCCCAAGAATTACTTCCACCTCTTTGATTTAAGGCTTCATTACGTCCATTGTGCGACACTACGTCGCTATGCGCGTGGAGTTTAATTTGTCGATTTTTTATAAAGTTATATATCTGAATTTGCTTTACATATTATGCATAATTTTATATATTAAAATAACTATTTTTTGCATTACCATTTTGATCTCCATAGGAAGCATCGCTCTTGAAGCTGAGTTTGACACTAGCCCAAAGAGACTCGATGATTCAAAACAATTACAAAAGACTATAATTTACAAATAAAATTACAAAAAACTTTTAATTTTACTTTTCAATTACCATATAAACCATAAAACACTTATTTAAAGGATATATAGCATGCGTAAAATTTATTATTTAGTCCTAACCTTGATGGCAATTTCGTCTTCATTCGTATCCTCTAGTATGGCCATGGAGGATGTGCAAGAAGATGAATCTGCATTGCAACCTCCCCCGAAAAAGCGGGCCCATTATTGGCATAGTCAAATTGATGATAACGAAGCCATAGGTGATGAGGATGATATTGACGAGAGCAGTTTATTTACTGACGAGGAAGAGGATAAAGATATAAGTAATTTATGTATGTCCATATCTGACGGGGAAGGCGAAGAGGATCATTATAGCTCATATGAGGTAAAGAAACGGATTGATAGTTCATCAGAAGAGCAGCCTGTGACTTACTCATTCGTTCCTACAGATGATTTAACTCCTGAAGAGACGAATTTTTTTCAAGGGAAGATCCGGTTTCTAACCCGTAAAAATAGAATCTTATACATGTCAATTATTCATCACGCATTTAAATTCTTACCAAAAGACTACATGCACTCTAAAGAAAAAGCTCCCGTCTTAACAAACTTGTGCGCGATTCTTGGTGGCTATGAGTACTTTTCATCAACCTCTCAAGATACAGCTACCTACCGCAATTACAATGCTAAACAAGAAAAACAGTTTTTAAAAAGGATCGCTTCAATTGTTCTTGAGTCTAACTCTGAGGTAGACTTTTTGAGCAGGATAAGTTTTGTCCACAATCATTTCAATCGTTTAAGCCACCAAGGACCTGTTAATCGTAGTAAAGTGGAGTATTATACTTTTACGAGTGAAAAGGCTAAAAGATTTAATTATAAAATCAATCAAGACCTCATTCGTAAAACCTTGAAGTATGGAATATACCCAACAAATTGGAATGTTCTTGTTGAGAAGCATCTTCAAATCATGTTCTCATAAATAAAAATTAAAGGGATATATCCCTTATCAGACTTTGCCAAAAAAAGAACAGGGGGACAGGTTTCAAAAAACCTACCCCCCCTTTTTGTCTCTGATTATGAATGATAATTCCTAAAAATTTTCCCGTATCCACGTGGTGGTTCGTTGCCAGAAATGGGTTGGTGTTGACTCGATTTTAAGGGCGTTTTGACTCCCTGCGTAGTCACGCCATCCGTATTGGAGCAACCCTGCACAGGTTGCAAACATCGGGTTTGTGGCAAAGTCGCTTGCCCCAATCACCCCAATCGGCTGGCCTTGACGCACTTGTCTGCCCCATAAGTTGGCAGCCATCTCTCGAATACCAGGGAGTTGACTTCCCCCACCGGTTAAAATAATACGCTGACAAACAAGCCGATCCATCCCCGTTGCTGCAAGGCGATTCCAAATCAATTCTAATGTCTCTTCAACCCGTGCGCGTACAATATGAGTCAGCTGAGACTTGGGAATTTGATGGGTTTGAGGTCCCTGACTTTCCCCCAATTGGGGAACAACAATATTTTCTCGTTCATCTGATGACGACAAAATCACCGTTCCGTAAAGTGTTTTGAGACGTTCGGCTTGAACCAAGGGCGTCGAAATACCCCTGGCAATATCACTCGTCACATGGGCACCCCCTATAGGGATGCTATCTACATGAATCAACGTCCCATCCAGAAAAGAAGCGATGGTCGTTGTGCCCCCGCCCATGTCAATAACCGTTGATCCCAAGGCGAGCTCATCCTCCACCAAAGTTGACAAACCTGACGCATAAGGCGTAACGACAAAGCCACTCACGTCCAAATGACAGCGTCCTATACAATTCTGAAAATTAAGAATTAAGGCTTTGGGAGCAGTCACAAGATGAATGGTAACACTCAATTGGCTCCCCACCATACCCCGTGGATCGTGGATGCCATGAGTACCATCAATAGAGTAACTAATGGGTAGCGCATGAATAATTTGTTGGCTTTCAGGGATTTGTGCATTGCGACCAAAGCTCAAAAGTCGTCTAATATGGGTCTCATCAACTGTTTGGTTGGTGATACTTAAGTGCGATTCAAAAGTTTGTGAGCGCACACACGAAGCGGGCAAATTGACACAAACGCCCGAAATAGTTTGCCCTGCCATTTGTTCGGCAGAATGAACAGCGTTTAATATCGCGTCTTCCAGAGCCTCAAGATCGACAATGAGGGCACCCTTTATCCCTTTTGAAGACTGATGCCCGACACCAATGAGACGTAAAACTTCTCCACCCTTTTCATGGGTGCGGTTTTCCACCTTGGCAATAGCACAACATACCTTACTGGTCCCAATATCCAGAGCTGCAAAAATGTCTTGACGACTTTTAATTGTTTTTTTTGTAAAAATATTCATATGCGTAGTTTATCGAAATTATTCTTCTTTGTCTTGTTGAATTAGGTTTCTTTACCCTTGCCCTTTAGTCGCATTGCAGCGCCTGGTGATAAACGCATAACCATTTGGTTTTGAACGCGCAAATCAACAACGGAAACTTCTGCAGGTTTCACTTTATTTTGTTTTATCAGTAAATCTAACCGAACAAGCGCTCCTTCGACCTTTGTTTCAGGCAATTTAATAAGCAACGTGCGGTCCAGATGCAAGTCCCAGCGACGTCCACCGACTCTTACCAAAGCTGTCAATCTTTTTCGAAGATCAGGAAATTTTTCCAATAGGTGCAAAATTTGCGGTGCATGGACGGGTGCGTCTCCACCAACGATGATCGGTAACTTCTCAAAGGCTTGAAGATTATCGCTACTAATAATGACCCCTTGCTCATCGACAAGGTAATGTTTTTGTTGATGCTGCCATAGAGCTACGGGTTGTCGTTCGTTCAGTTGAATAAAAATGATACCCGGTAATTGACGTTTGACAGTTGCCTGACGTATCCAAGTAATATCTTCCAACTGCTTCTTTATCTGATAGGGATCATACGACAGCAACGGATCTCCCCGACGAACATTTACCACTTCAAGTATCTTCTCTATGGGCGCATTGTGACGCCCTTCAACCATCACGTCCGTAAGGGAAAATCCCAACCGTCCCGTAGCTAAAACCAAAGAGTGATTAACATAATTACCCAATCTTTGTGGATAGCCCCCCCACCACAACACTGCAGGAAACGCAAAAGACATTCCCGTAATCAAAACCAATTTCATCAAACGATTCGACAAGAAGCGACGCATCGTCGTCTCAACACGCCAGGAGGGAGACCCGCGCTTTTGAATCGCTGCTCTGGTTCGAGCTCGAGATTTTGAAGGTTTTACTTTTAGGGCGCGCATACTTTGTGATCACATCTAGCTTGATCCAACATCCAGGATATAAGCTGGTTAAAACTGATACCGCCATGGGCTGCAATTTCAGGCAGCAAGGACAACGGTGACATTCCGGGTTGAGTGTTTAGTTCCAGCAAGTAAAATGCGTCTTGCGCTTCATCGTACATAAAATCAGACCGCGAGACACTGCGGCACCCAAGAACCTGATGCGCTTTCAGACCCAACTCAAGAGCCTTTTGATAAGCCGCAGGCGACAGAGGCGCTGGCATGAAATGTTCGGCTCTTCCTGGGGTGTATTTTGCTGTATAATCATAAAAAGCTTCTCGAGGGCGAATTTCGATCGCCCCAATCGCCCGATTCCCCATAACCCCTACTTGAATTTCTCGACCATCAATGAATTTTTCGATGAGAATAACATCCCCAAAAGCCCACTCTTTTTGAAAGACTTTAAAGTCATCTTCCGAACGAATGATATAAACCCCTTTGCTGGACCCTTCATTAATCGGCTTAATGACATAAGGCATCGGCATGGGATGCGCAAGATCCAAATCATCCTTTGAGACAACTTTCCAAAGAGGAACAGGAATTCCCTCCTGCTCAAATACCCGCCTGGAAAGAACTTTATTCATCGCAATAGCAGAAGCATCTACTCCTGAATGGGTATAAGGGACTCCTAAAATTTCGAGAATTCCCTGAACGGTTCCATCCTCTCCCCCCACACCATGAAGCGCATTAAAAATAACATCTGGTTTCGGAGTCAGAGCCTTGGTCAAGTGTGAAAGATCACGCGTCACATCAACAGGGATTATCTGATGTCCCAGCTCCTGTAGGGCAACCCCAACCAGTCTCCCTGAGTCCAAGGAAACTTCCCTTTCGGCTGACCATCCACCCATCAATATTGCCACACGTTTGCTTGTCATATTTACTCTTTTCCCACTCTTACAATTTCCCAATCAAGCGCGACACCACTGGTCTCAAAGACGCGGCGTTTTACCTCTTCTCCTAAGGATTCTAAATCATTTGCTGTTGCTTGGTCCAGATTTAACAAGAAATTGCAATGTTTTTCGGAGACTTGAGCATCCCCTATTTGCAATCCTCGACATCCAGCCGCATCAATTAACTTCCAGGCTTTTTGTGAATCTGGGTTCTTAAATGTACTTCCTCCCGTACGCCCCCGGATGGGTTGGCTTCTTTCGCGCTCAAGTAATATGGCATCAATAGCATCGCCAATCTTTTGAGGATCCTGCCCGGGGATACCTTTCAAAACAGCTCTTGTAACAATCCAACCGTCTTTCATATTTGTGTGACGATAGGTCATTTCCAATTCTTGAGGCGTTAAGCGATGATGCTTCCCCTTAGGATCTAGAACATCTGCATAAACCAAAATATCTTTGGTTTCGTTGTCGTAGGCGCCTGCATTCATGCGCACGGCCCCGCCAATTGTTCCAGGGATTCCCACCAAAAACTCGAGGCCACCGACGCCTGCATCTCGGCAAGTTAAGGAAACGGTTCGATCAAGGCACCCAGCCCCTACAAAAATAAGATCGTCTTCGATCCGTATATCTGAAAATCCTCTGCCCAACCGAATAACAACACCTGATACACCCCCATCTCGAACCAAAAGATTTGACCCCGCCCCAATGATTGTCACTGGAATTTCTTGAGGCTTATGGGATAAAAAATTGGCCAAATCCTCTTCATCTGCCGGGCGAAACAGAACATCTGCCGGACCACCGACGCGAAACCAAGTTTGCTCAGCCAACCGTGCCTCAGGGGCATAACGGCCCCGAATAGCGGGGAGTTGATCCTGCCACTGCTCCATTCAGTTCGCCGCCTTGAGCGGGCTTTTGAGGGCTTCCAATTGATCCGGCAACGTTGCCGCCCACTGGGTGATGTTCCCCGCTCCTAAACACAAGATCATATCGCCTTCCCGAGGGCCCCCTGGAAATGAAGAATAAGATAAAGCCGCAAGATTTTGGGGATCCGTCAATTCTTGCACCTGAAGCCCAGAAGAAGCTTTGATCGCATCCACCAAATGGCCAGATGTTGCACCCTCAATGGGAGATTCCCCTGCCTCGTATACGGGTGCTACAAGAAGAGCATCCACACCCTCAAAACAGGTGACGTAGTCCGCGAAGAAATGATGCAGGCGGGTATATCGATGGGGCTGGACAACAGCCAGAATCCGACCCGTTGTCGCTTGACGGGCAGCGGCCAAGACTGTTTTGATTTCAACGGGATGATGGGCATAATCATCAATCACGGTGATGCCAGCGCCAACACCTGTTTTTGTAAAGCGCCGCTTAACGCCTGCAAATCCGGCAAATGCCCGGCGAATAACATCATCCTCGAAGCACAATTCTTGAGCAAGTGCAACCACAGCTAACGCATTTTGAACGTTATGTTGCCCCATCATGGGTAAGAATATATCCTTAATTTTTCGAGGAAGGACGGAAATGGATCCCTTGGCTAAAGCGCGATGTGCCAGTGCTGCTGGCGTTGCAATTTCAATATCGAAAGTCGTTCCTTCTGGGCTTTGACGTAGATTTACAGCCCGAACATTCGCATCATCCGTAAACCCATAAGTCATAATACGCCGATCCGACAATTTGGGGAGAAGCGCCCGGACTTCATCATGGTCAAGACACATAATGCCCAAACCATAGAAGGGAATACGCTCAACAAAATCAACAAAAGCTCGCTTCAAATGGTCAAAACTATCATAAAAATCCATGTGCTCTGGATCGATGTTAGTGACAACTGCAATCGTTGCTGGCAGGCGTGTAAAACTGCCATCCGACTCATCGGCTTCAACAATGATCCATTCCCCCTTACCAAGGCGGGCATTGGTTCCATAAGCATTGATGATGCCCCCATTCACAACCGTTGCATCGAGATCAGCCGCATCAAACAATGCCGCCATCAACGATGTCGTCGTTGTCTTTCCATGGGTTCCAGAAATGGCAACGGAGAGCTTAAAGCGCATCAATTCGGCCAGCATCTCTGCTCGACGAATCACTGGAATTCTTTGATCACGGGCTGTTTGAAGTTCGATATTGGACGATTTCACACCAGAAGAAACAACAATGACTTGGGCGCCTTGAATATTGTTCGCCTCATGCCCAATGGTAATCACAATGCCCATTTGGCGTAATCGCTGAATATTCGCATTTTCTGCAATATCACTGCCCCGCACCTCATAGCCTAAGTTATGAAGAACTTCAGCAATGCCGCTCATTCCAATGCCACCAATGCCAATAAAGTGAATGATTTTAACGGTATGGGGAGGAATGCGCATAAGCTTCTGAAACCTTTTTTGGAATATAATTGACCTATCTATTTGGTAGCAAACTTTACCCTATTTGCGCAAGCATTACAGCAAACAAATATACTTCAAATTTTACTTTATTTGTTGAGTTTTGAATGTATTAGAACAACCCCTCGACCATTTGGGCGAGCTTTAGGGCAGCATCGGGTTGCCCGAAGTGATGCATTTTGTCTGCCATAACCTTTAATCCTTTGGGGTCTGTCATGGCACTCACCAAAAGCTCTTGCAGTTTTTGTGACGTAAACCCTTTTTCTAATACAACCCAAGCGGCTCCACTATCACTCAAGCTCATTGCATTGGCTTGCTGATGATTGTCCATGGCATACGGATAAGGAACAAGCAATGCAGGGCGCCCGGATACCCCCAACTCAGCCATAGTAGATGCACCTGCACGGGCAATGATGAGGTGCGCTGCGCGCATTCGTTGGTCAACGTCCTCAAAAAACGGCTTCAATTCTACGGATATCTCTGATTTTTCATAGGCCGCCTTCGTCATTTCTAAAAATTCAGGACGACACTGCTGCCAAATAACTAAGCGCCCGCGAAGATTCGGAGATAAATCGCACAAAGCTTTTGGAATCACATCAGAAAAAATGCGTGCTCCTTGACTGCCCCCAATGATGAGCAACCGAAACGGCTCCTGCCCATTCGATGGTTCGTAAGCATGATCTCGAATCGCCTGAATGGATTGACGAACCGGATTGCCCGTGTAAACGAGTTTGTCCTGAAAAGCATCCGCGAACTTTACGTGTACAAAAGCAACGCCGATGCGCTTGACAAAGCGTGCCACCAAACGATTGGCTCGCCCAAGAACCGCATTCTGTTCATGCAATGCTGTTGGAAGACGCATCACATATCCTGCCAAAACTGCAGGGAGCGATGGATATCCCCCAAACCCTAATACAGCTGAAGGGCGCAACCGAATCATATGAACTATAGCCAAGAAAAAGCTGAGAGCTAAGCCAGCCCCAAGAACAAGCGGCGCCAAGAGTCCCCGCCCCTTCCAAGCAGGCAGAGCTATAACTTTGGAAACACCGGCAGCTTGTTGAAAAACTTGCCCCCGATGGTCCGTCATGATCACGACCTTATACCCGCGCTCATGTAACGTTTGTGCCAAGCTCAACGCCGGAAAAACATGGCCTCCTGTGCCGCCGGAGGAGAGGATGATGGTCTTTGTCATAAAGAAT
Organism: Alphaproteobacteria bacterium; assembly: GCA_019746225.1. Lineage (NCBI taxonomy): Bacteria > Pseudomonadati > Pseudomonadota > Alphaproteobacteria > Alphaproteobacteria bacterium. The sequence continues at coordinate 21,133 of JAIESE010000011.1, forward strand.
TCCTATCTCGTGGTTTCGATGGCTCATTGTAGTAACCCCCCTTTCCGGCGTCAAGGAACAGGCCACGATCTGACCTATTTGACGTGAAAAAACTTGACGCACCCTCAAATAACTCTTATAGATTTCCTAATTCACGAAAAAACAGAAAGTATACAAAATGAACAAACATATCGCCCATATTTTCTCTTATACTTTTCTATTGGCCAGCCCTTTAATGGCAATGGAAGAACCAATAGATGTTCCAGACTCAGACAAAATCAGCATCACTGGGCTCAAGAGAGAACATGTTGTTCAAGCCCTTTGGGTCAACGCTTCCGGAACAGGGAATGCAGAGATTGCCCGAGCCTATATGCCAACAGCAACCTTCCCGCTGCCAACGCAAGAAGAGGCAAGACAATTCTCAAGCAAGTCAACCGGAAGTTACTTTATGGGACGAAAAATGCCCATCGCTTTTGGAGAAGATTCCTTTGGTGGGTACGGATATAATATGAACCACGGTCCCAATCGCGCCCAAAAAGTCATCGAAGCTTTAAGGATATTAGCTGAAAAAGGAGATGTTACGGAAGCTGCCCTTAAAAAACTCTACGTACCTGTATTGGATGAAGTCCTTAAAATTGAATGGGCGAAAATGAATGCCCTAATTGCTAAGGGGGAGATGGAAAGGACGTTTCCAATGCATACGAATCTCACGGCTATAAAGGATGCGGACTGTGTCGGCCTCACCATGGCGATGGATCTTAATGGCGAACAAACGAAGGGAGCCCAAGAATTTGCTAAAGGATTAGCAGGACATTACATGGGCAGAGGCACAAATACAACCCAAACGCCTGCTCCCACACCAACGACAACGCCCCCTCCTCCTTCAACCAAGGAAGATGCCGTTTCCACACCACCTTTATCGAATAAATTTGAGGAGGATATGAAAGCTGGCCTCCAAGGCATGTTTGGGGGAAAAAGCGAAAAGAAGAAAAATATTAAGAAATAGGACAGTATAAGAAGAGGTGGGGCGAGAGCCCTACCTTATTTCCTTTATCATCTGCACGATTGGACGTCCAAGCCCTTGCCCTGGATCTGTCCAACTTCCAAGGAGATACCCTAATTTCTGATAGAACCCTTGCGCTTCTGCTCCTGCGTTTGTAAGAAGCCTTTTGATGTTTTTATCCCTGGCAAAGACTTCTACTGCCGCGAGCATTTTGGAACCAATCCCCTTATTTTGATACGCAGGTAAAATCGTAACGAGTCGAACAGCTGCTTCGTTTTCTTGAAGCAAATCTAAACGAACCACTCCAACAGTCTTTCCGTCTTTCAAATACACAAAATTGAAATGGTGGGGATTCCGATCGCCCTTATGAGCACGGTCATAAGGAAGGCCCTTAAACAAGATGGCTTCCCGAATCTCATGAACAGGAAGCAAGTCCTCTTCAGTAAGACATAATTTGAGATCGAATTCTTCCATATCACAGAATCTCTGCCGCTCCATGGCGACGGCGAGTAAGCGCAAGAACCATGCCCATAGACATGGCCAGCGCCAAAAGGGAAGACCCTCCATAGCTGATAAACGGCATGGTCATCCCTTTGGTTGGGATAATGTGCAAGGTGGACGACATATTGACCAACGCTTGACTGCCAAATTGAATGATCAGCCCACATACCGCCAAGATCACAAACAGGCTACTTTCATGCATAACCCGCAAGAAAGATCGCACAACGATAAAGGCAAATAAACCAACGACGACAGTGCATAACACAAGCCCAAACTCCTCACCTGCCACAGCAAAAACAAAGTCAGCGTGGGCGTCGGGAATATATTTCTTTACCGTCCCTTCTCCAGGACCCCGCCCGAGCAAACCCCCATTCATAAAGGCTTCTAGAGATTGGTGAACCTGATAGAGGTCGTGTTTGGGATCCCCTGTTGAGGGGTCCAGGAATTGATCAATACGTCTAGCCACGTGGGGAAAGAAAAAATAGGAACTGACCAATCCAAAGATCCCCATACCCGCCACGAGCCCCATCCAAAACAGGGGCATACCGGCTATAAACAACTGCCCAATCCACGCAGCGGTCGTGACCACCGTCATTCCTAAATCTGGTTGCATCATCAACAAGAGAGCAAAAAATCCGAGCAAAGCGCAAGATATCACCATACCTGGGAAACGGGGGTTACGATAGCGCTCTGCCAGCATCCAAGCCACTAAAACAGCAAATGCAGGTTTGACAAACTCTGAAGCTTGCATAGAGAAACTCCCAATGCTTAACCATCGCCTGGCACCTTTTATTTCCATACCATTTGTGATCGTCAAGGCGAGCAAACAAAGACCCAAAATATAGACGAGTGTTGCCAGTCTTCGCGTTTGGCGCGGGGTCATGAGAGATGTTGCAACCAAAATAAAGAGCGTCGGAATCATCATAATGAGATGGCGCTTCACAAAGTAAAACCCGCCCAAATTTAAGCGGTCAGCAACTGGAGGGATTGCCGCAAAACTTAACAGAATACCAATGCCCATTAAAATAGTGATGGCACCCAAACTCCATCGATCAACGGTCCACCACCAGCGACCTAAAATACTGGTATCGCGGCGGGAAAAAGTATAGTTCTTCGGCTTTACAGATGATGCTTGGGCAAGAAGAGGGATATCTGTGAGCTCAGCCGGCTCAATCAACGGCTTCAAGGTTGGTTCACGACGGGACCAGCGTTTGTCTGAAAAAGCACCTTTTAACATTTATGCCTCCAAAGACTGAACAAGTTGGCAGAAGACTTCGCCCCGGTGTTCAAAGTCTTGAAATTGGTCAAAACTTGCGCAAGCGGGCGACAAGAGAATGACGGGATTATTCGCCCCATCCGCTAAAGCCTGACGAAAGGAATCCTTCACCGCATTTTCCATTGTTCCCGACTTTGTATATGGCACTTTTTCCTCCAAGGTTGCAGCGAATTGATCTTGTGCGTCACCTATCAAGAAAGTATGCACAATTTTGGGAAAATAGGAAGCCAGGGAATCAATACCATCACTCTTTGCTTTTCCGCCTGCAATCCAATAAATTTTGTCAAAAGTGGCAAGAGCCTTGGCCGTTGCATCCGCATTTGTTCCCTTACTGTCATTGATAAAGGTAATGCCGCTTAAATTCCGTACCCATTCCTGGCGATGGGCCAATCCCGGAAAGGTTTTCATGGCATCCACAATATCGTCTTTCGCAAGTCCTAAAGCGCGACAAACACCATAGGCAATAGCTGCATTTTGGAAATTATGAGTCCCTTTTAAGGTGGGCAAGGAAGAGAGCTCAAGGACGCGACCGAATCCATCCAACAACCACCCCTCTTGACCATAAATTCCCTCGTCAAGGGGCCGTGTCACGGAGACAGGTACGGTGGATTGTATTTTTGAAATTTCCTGCCAAACGGAATCAGAAAAAGCGTCATCTACCCCAATCACGGCTGTCTGCTTCTGGTGGATCGTTTGGAAAATTCGTTTCTTCGCAGCCACATAATTTTCCAAAGAACCATGGCGATCCAAATGATCCGGCGAAATGTTCATCCAAGCAGCCACATCCAAATCCAACGGACCAAAAAGTTCTAACTGATAAGAGGAAAGCTCGAGAACATAGGTCCCAGCATCTGGCAAATCGAGCATCGGCGTGCCAATGTTTCCACCTACTTGAGCATCCACACCACAGCTTTTTAGAATATGCCCCACAAGGGCGGTTGTTGTGGATTTTCCGTTTGTTCCTGTAATGCCCACAAACCGGGCGTCTGGATGAGCAGCTCTCAACAAATCACCATCCCCAATAATGGGAATCTGCCTTTGACGGGCTTCTTGTGTCAACGAGTGAGGTGCTGGCAATCCCAAAGGAATGCCGGGACTTTGAATGAGCGCTGCCACTTGACCCCAAGGAATTTCAGGGACAACAATTGCCCCTACTTTTTCTGCTTCAGATACTTTCGAGGAATTATCGTCAACGGCGATCACAGATGCACCCCTCGCCAACAACCATTTCAGAGTTGAGAAACCAGATCGGGCGAGGCCCAAAACCACATATGTTTTTCCACAAACCGGGAACCAAGGACGCATCATCTTGTTATAAGTCCTGAAAGACGTTCGTAGCCAATATTCTATATAAAATAACCTAACATACCATTCTTATTTCATAAAAGGCCATAGAAATTACAGTTTTACTTCCCACCTCGTTATTACTATGAAGGGATATGACAAAAATGATGATTTTTACCAAAAGCCATAATTTTAAGACTCCTTTAACAAACTTGGCTTTTAGCCTTTTCTTAATTCCACCAGAAGAACATTGACTTTATCTATATGACTTGATGATTTTGCCTTTTCGGCGAGGACCTCTAAACAAAATAGAAATTCTTTTTTCGAGTCAAATGACATGAAACCATGAAAATTGAGACCGGTATCCTTTTTATAGGTTAAAATATATTTTTCTACATCTCCCTTGCGTTCAATTTTGCTCTCAAAACACTCAGGGCCTTCGGGTGTTGAAAAATATAAATCATATAGTAATTTTGCTCTGCGATTCAAAAGCAGTTCTTTATCAATGGGAAAGCTCGATTTTGAATTAACCTTATTATCTAGTTTATTTCCTACAAGAACTAAAACTGCTGATGTCCTGCGAATCATTCTTGAGGAAGTTTCAGGCTCCTCCTCCGACACAGCGGCTGAATTCGTCAGTAATGCATTCAGCGTCTGAGAGGCGGTCAGTTCTTGGGGAAGCACTCTTGCAATGTCATCAAATGGCGTTCTACGTCCATCATCCATGCCAAAGCTACCCTTAGCTAAACCAAACCCCATCAGAATTCCGATTAACTTTTTGCCCATAACAAGTCTCCAGTGTTATATGAAACATATACTTTTTGAAATTTCGCTTTAATGCGAGAAAGCTATATCACCTTTTGACGGAGATCCAGATGTGATTAATCAGAATATTCAGCTTTTCTCATTACCGCAGCTTCAGCGTCGAAAGACCGATCAGTGCTAAAATACTGGCAATAATCCAGAAGCGAACAACGATTGTTGGTTCTGGCCAGCCCTTCTTCTCGAAGTGGTGATGAATGGGTGCCATCAAGAAAATCCGCTTCTTTGTTAATTTGTAATAGCCCACTTGCAAGATAACGGAGACCGCCTCGAGCACAAACAATCCCCCAATAATAAAGAGAACAAGTTCGTGTTTGGTGATGATACTGATCACCCCCAACGCCCCTCCGGCCGCCAAAGATCCTGTATCCCCCATAAAAACTTTTGCAGGGGGAGCATTAAACCACAAGAACCCAAGCCCTGCCCCAATTAGTCCACCCCCAAATACGGCTAACTCCCCAACCTGGGGCACATGATGGAGCTGTAGATAATTGGAAAACACAGCATTACCGACAAGGTATGATATTAAGGCAAAACAGCTCATGGCGATCATCACAGGTACAATGGCTAGCCCATCTAACCCATCTGTTAAATTCACCGCGTTCGAGGCGCCCACCATAACGCAGATGGCAAATACATAAAAAAAGAGACCTAAGTGAATCAGATAATCCTTGAATATAGGTACCGCAACGGCTCCTTTTAAACTTTCTGTCGACAAATCTAAAATAAAGTAAGTGGCAATGCCAGAAATAAGAAGTTGTCCTAAAAACTTTCGCTGAGCGGATAGCCCTTTGCTGCTGCGTCGGGTGAGCTTTAAATAATCGTCCCTGGCCCCAAGAGCCCCAAAACCAAGCGTCACGATGAGAACAATCCATATGTAGGCATTAGATAAATCAGCCCAAAGAAGTGTGCTAAAAGTCAAGGCAAGAAGGATTAAACTTCCCCCCATTGTGGGAGTTCCCTTCTTTGTCAACAAATGGGACTCCGGGCCATCTTCCCGAATGGGCTGCCCCCGACCTTGTTTGCTTTTTAGCCAATCGATGATGGGCTGGCCAAGCAAAAAACTCAAGATAAGAGCTGTTAAAATTGCTCCGCCCGTGCGAAACGTTAGATACCTGAAAAGATTAAAGAACCCAATTTCCCCTGCATAGGGGACTAAAAAATAATACAGCATATTTTATGGACCCTCTAACCCTTTCAAACTTTCTTGGCGATCAACGTGTCGACGATTTTGCTCACCTTACTGCCTTTTGATCCTTTAACAAGGATAACATCCCCCGGGCATAGAGCATTCAGAACTTTTGGCAGAAGGTCATCCACGTGGCTTGCATACCCGCCAGACTTTTCTTTCGGAATATCTTTAAATACCGACTCTACGACAGGACCCCCTGCTGCAAAGACCAAATCAATTGGGTGAGAAAGAACACTAGCCATCAATTGTTGATGGTGTGGCTCGGCATGGTTCCCAAGTTCTAACATTTCGCCAAGGACAACGAGGCGCCGTCCTTTTGAAGAAACTGGCATCGCTCCAAGGACAGACAAGCCCGCTTTCATTGAGCTTAAATTTGCATTGTAAGCATCATCAATCAGCAAGATCTCGCCACCTACAACTGGGATGCGATGTTGCTTTCCACGCCCATCAACCGCGGGCAATACTTCCAATTGCTCAATCAAACGGCCCTGATCGAGCCCTAAAGCTTCCCCAATCGCCAAAGCAATGAGCGTGTTTATGGCCACATGCTCCCCAAGTTGAGGAAGTATATATGTCACCTTTTGACCCGAAATGGAGGCCTCGACGACACCCTTTGTGCCGGTCTTATCCGGAAGGTAATCTAGAAGACGAACTTGGGCATTTTTGATTTTTCCAAAACCAAGGATTTTAGAAACACCAAATGCTGCCACACGATTCTTCATGAACTCAAATTCCGGGCAATCTTGATTAATTATCGCAAGGGTGGGAACAGGTGAGCTTGAAAAGATCTCTATCTTTTCTTCAACAATGGCTTGACGAGACTCCATAAACCCAATATGGGCATCCGCAATGGCTGTAATCACCCCAATATGCGGGCGTGCAAGCGAAGCAAGCGGGGCGATTTCCCCCGGATGGTTCATGCCCACTTCAAAGATACTATAAACCGTATCCCGGGGCATGGTTGCTAAACTCAGAGGAACACCCCAATGATTGTTAAAACTTGCAGGTGAGGCAAACGTGTTTCCGAACGCACTCAAAACGTGCCTTAACATTTCTTTCGTACTTGTTTTACCAACACTGCCCGTCACAGCAATAATCGTTGCCTTTGTGCGCTGCCTTGCGAAAGCCCCCAATTTGGTGAGGGCACTTAAAGTATCTTTAACAAGGATTTGTTTGCAATCTGAGCTCACATCAACAGGATGATCAACAATCGCCGCCACCGCCCCTTTCTTAAAGGCATCGGCTACAAAGGCATGGCCATCATGGGTATCCCCCCGAATGGCAATATACAAATCCCCTGGCTTTATGGTTCTTGTGTCAATCGAAACACCAATCGCATTCCAATGGAGGGGTTCTTCTGGCAGAGCCAGTGCTGCTGCGATTTCTTGATTTGTCCAAAGACCCATTTCGCTGCTACCCATTATGCTGCTACTCCTTCCTTTAAAATTGCTTGTGCTTCAGTCCGATCATCAAATGGCACGACGCGATCTCCAATAATTTGACCGTGTTCATGGCCTTTTCCAGCAATGAGAAGAACATCATTGGGGCTTAAATTGTGAATCGCCGTTCGAATTGCCTGGGAACGATCCCCGATCTCATGTGCTTTTGGGCAGGCCACCATAATCTGGGCTCGTATAAAGGCTGGGTCTTCATCTCGAGGATTGTCGTCTGTGATATAGACATCATCCGCTAGCGTATCTGCCACTTCACCCATTTGAGAGCGTTTACCCGCATCTCGATTCCCACCACACCCAAACACAACTCTCAAACGACCTTTTCCTGTCACATGCTTGCGCAAAGCACATAAAGCACGACTTAGTGCATCCGGTGTGTGAGCATAATCAATAAATATAGCATTTCCCTGGGGGGTTTTACCAACAAGTTCCATGCGCCCCGGGGCACTACATAAACTCGGTAAGGCCTCAACAATCTTTGATACAGGGACGCCTGCCGCATGAACCAAACCCATTGCGCACAATACGTTTTCCACCTGAAAAGCTCCCACCATGTTCAAGGGAATATTAGACCATTTTTCGCCTTTAAAGTTCAGGTCAAATCGAATTTGATCCGATGAAAGACGGACGTTTTCTGCCATTAAATCAGCTTGTTGGTCAACCCCATAGGATATAACGGTTTGCCCACGCCCAGAACACATGGCTTTTAAGGCTGGAAAATAAGCAGAAGCAACATTCAAAACGGCAGTTTTATCTGCGGGAAGAACTTCCATGAATAGCTTTGACTTAGCTTCAAAATAGTCGTCCATTGTTGGGTGGTAATCTAAGTGATCTTGACTCAAATTCGTAAAGCCCGCAGCCGTAAGGTCCGCCCCATGGAGGCGGAACTGATCCAAACCATGACTCGAGGCTTCAAAAGCACAATGGGAAACATGAGACTGTTCTAAAGCATTTAGAATCTGATGAAAAGATAACGCATCCGGTGAGGTCAGTTTTGTTGTTGGAAGATCACCCAACAATTTGACTTGGTAGGAGAGATCAACCCCGAGGGTTCCCAGACTTGCAGCCGCAAAACCAAGATTTTGCCATATTTGACGAACTGCCGTCACAACAGAGCTCTTTCCGTTCGTCCCTGTTACGGCAACAATTGTGTCGGGTTGAGCCGGGTAAAGCAGGACTGAACATTGCGATACAGCGCGTCTTGCACTAGGCACTACTAATATCGGCACATCCAGTTTCCCGTGCATGGCTTCAGCAAAATCAGGTTCAGCAATGATGGCCACAGCCCCTGCTTTTGCTGCTGCTCGTGCATGGGTCTCTGCTTGATCGCATGGAATCACGACAAAAACATCCCCTGCCATCACTTTACGTGTATCTTGTGATACGCCAAGAAAGGGAAGAGATCCGTTTTGATCGAGAGTTCCTTGCTGACTTATCCCCTGCCTCAAATAATGCTCAAGGTCAGTCAGCGTCATGAAGCTCTTCCTCAACATGATTGACTGGAATTAATTTTGTATCTGATTCCATTGTTTCTCCCGCTTCTTCGTCAGGTACAGGGACAACACCCAATAAAGGGGCCATTCGTTCAATAATTCGACCGCCCGTTGGTGCCGCTGTCCAACCCCCTGTAGCAAAACCATGTGTCTTTTTCGTTGGTTTTGGATTATCCAAAAACAATAGAACAATATACTGTGGATTGCTTTTTGGGAAGGCCCCAATAAAAGAAGTCAATTTTGCTTTATCGGCATAACCCTTTCCTGCCAGTTTATGAGCCGATCCTGTCTTACCAAAAACCTCATATCCTGGAACATTGGCCTGTTTTGCCGTTCCTTCCGTGACAACCAATCTCATCAGATTGCGCATGATCGCAGAGGTTTTTGAAGAAATAATTCGAACGGGTTCCGGTAAATTTTCCGGATCGCGCTTTACAAGGGTTGCAGGGCGAAGCCACCCATCATTTATAATGCCATTGACAGCATTCAATAACTGCAAAGGACTAACCGCGATGCCATAACCATAGGCCACAGTCATTGTGGTTACAGGTCGCCAATCCTTTGGCACGAGGGGGGATCCGATTTCTGGAATTTCCAGAGTTGGGGCTTTAAGCAGACCAAATTTATTTAAATATTGCTTTTGAACAGCCCCCCCGAATTGCAAGGCCATTTTGGCTGACCCAATGTTCGAAGAGTGAATGAATACCTCCTGAACATCAAGCATGCCCTTTTTGGGAGGTCTATAGTCAGTGATTTTGAAACGCCCAACAGATATAGGCGAACTGTTATCAAATCGACTACTCAAAGAAGCAATTCCAGTCTCTAAGGCAATTGAGGTGTTAAAAACTTTAAAAGTTGATCCTGACTCATTCATTGCCAAAGTATTGCGATTGAAAGTGGCGCTGACCACGTTTTGATTTGGCAAGTTTGGATTATAATCTGGCAAAGAAACCATTGCGATGACTTCACCCGTCTTTACGGCCATAACGATGGCATTTCCACCCTCAGCTTGAAATTCCGCCACAGCGTTGGAAAGTTCATCGTGAACAATATGTTGCACACGCATATCAATAGACAGGTACAAAGGGTCTTTATTCTGATTTAACTGGACATCAAAATACTTCTCAACGCCTGCTAGACCATTATTATCAATGCCGCAATACCCTAGAACATGGGACACTAAGGCCCCATAGGGATAAACACGCTTCTCATCTCGTTGCAGATAAATTCCTGGAATGCCAAGGTGATTGACGGCCTGTTGAAGTTTTGGAGAAATGTGACGAACCAACCAAACGAAACCCTTTTTATCGGAAGTAAGCTTCTTTAAGAGACTTTTATAATCCAACTCAGGAATAAGCCCAGATAACTTTGCTGCAGCTTCTTCTGCATTAATAATAACCTTTGGGTTGGCATAAACAGATCCTGTCACCAAGTGCGTCGCAAGAAGTTCTCCGTGGCGATCATAAATATTTGCACGTGCTCCTTTTGCCTTTGAAGCAACACTTAATTGAGGTACGCATGGATCCGAATTATCCATAAGAGAGCGAACCACCATGACATCAGCGAGACGCACAACAACCAACAAAAAAGCAACAGAAAAGGCAGCGCCTGCAACGAGTGATCGATTCTTGGCCATTTCCAAGACATTACGATCGCGCATAACTTGATGCCATAGACCTAAATGTTTTGAGAGGGCTTTTAAAGGTTCCGCCATGAAATGTTTCATGCGCCCCCCCTATTCATCCAACGCAGCTTGCGTTGTATCGGAGACCAAGTCTGCAACTAATTGATCCATGGCTCCCCGATCATAGCTTGGCGCTCCACCGGTTTCTCCACCTGCGACACGCTCCATAGAAACAAGTTGCGATCCTTTTATCGGGGCAACTGCCATATAGCGCTCACACAAGCTCTGCAGCCTTCTTGGATCATTCAAATGGGCCCATTCTGCCTTTAACACATGGAGGGATTCATTGGTTTCGCGTATGGTGCAGCGAACACGATGATGATGTTGCTCAAGATTCATAACTTGATATTTTAACTGAAACAGCCCCAATCCAACCCCTGCTGTAATAAATATAAATAATCCCGTTGGTCGCCGCATCAGTTCCCTCTCCCGTTCACCGTGAGAGGTTGATTTAAAGAAGATAACCGAACGGCTGTCCGAAGGCGCGCAGACCGCGCCCGCGGGTTGCCCTTTAACTCGGCTAGACTCGGCGTGTTTCCTTTTAGGCTGACACCTGCCCCCTTGTTGCGAGCAAACGTTGGGGCCTTTACTGCCCCCGATTGTTCCGGTAAATAGCGGGAGATTGACTGACTTGACCCCTGTCGATTTCCTTGTCGAGCCTTCAAAAATTGCTTGACCAAGCGGTCTTCGAGAGAATGAAATGTTACTACGACCAGACGGCCACCAGGCAATAAGCATTCTTCAGCAATCTTTAAACCACTATCTACTTCAATTAACTCATTATTCACATAGATACGCAAGGCCTGAAATGTTAATGTTGCGGGATTTTGCCCATCTTTTGTCCCCTTGACAACAGACTTCACCAAATTTGCTAATTGGTTTGTGGTTTGAAGGGGCTCTTCTTTTCGGGTTGCGACAATTTTTCGCGCTATCGCCCGGGATCTTTTTTCTTCCCCATAACGATAGATAATATCGGCCAGTTCCTGCTCCGAGTAGGTGTTCACAACATCGGCTGCACTTAATCCTTCTGAGGACATGCGCATATCAAGAGGGCCCTCAAAGCGAAAAGAAAAACCGCGTTCTGGCGAGTCAATCTGGTCGGAAGATACCCCCAAATCAAAAACGAACCCATGCACTTTGGAAAGTCCTAACCCTTCAAGGAGCTCCTTTAACTGGCTAAATCGCCCCTGTTTAATTTGAAACCTTGTCGGATAATCTTTTACCAAGGCACGAGCACGGTCAACGGCCTCAGGATCTCGATCAAAGGCAACAACCTGACAATTGGCCGCTTCAAGTATAGCTCGACTGTAACCACCGCCGCCGAAAGTTGCATCCACATAAGTTTCACCATCTTTTGGTGCAAGCGCACAAAGCATCTCAGTCAAGAGAACAGGGATATGGCTCATGATGCCTTCTCCTCTAAGCTCAAGCGGACGCCAGGCCCTTCTCTTTTGAGGCGATCTCTTGCGTCCTTTTGAACTCTATCAAAGACTTCAGGCGACCATAATTGGAACGTCGCGCCGCGTCCCACAAAGGCAACTTGATCCTTAAGGCCAGCAAATTTCAAGAATTCTTCAGGGATGCTCACGCGGCCTTCGCTATCAAAGGACAGGAGGTGGGAGTCGGCAAAAATAGCGGAGACCAGATCATCCTGCGCTTCTGAAAACATGTCAAGGCGATCAATGCTGTTACTCAAGCGCTGCATGCGGTCCACACTGCAGCCTTCTAAGGCGGGATGTTTCAACGATCGAAAGACAACAATGCCTGAAAATGAGGGTTCATTTATGGGGGAAGATTGGCTGGAAGACAGGGATGTGCGGAAAGAGGCCGGTACCGAAACCCGTCCTTTCTTGTCGATCTTGTTTACAAATGTTGATAAAAACAAAGCCATTCGGTCGCATACCCCCCCTCTTATGGGATACCATGGGATGGCATGGGAGTCAATGGGAATTTGTGTGATTTCATGGATTTCTTTGGGTTTTTTTTGGGAAAATTGACGCTAAAATATTTCATATTAAATTGCGGTTCTTCATCCGAGGCAGATTGACTCTCATCCCCTCTCGCCAAAGGAAACAAAAGTCGCTAAAATAGGGAGCAACTGAGGAGAATTGAATGAGTCTTTCTATTTATTTTAGAACGTGGTGGCGCGGACGCTTCGTTGGCGAAGATATACAAGGAAATAAATATTTTGAAGGCAAGAAAATGATGCGTTATGGCAAGCTGCGCCGTTGGGTTATTTACAAAGGACGGGTAGAAGCCTCCAAGGTTCCTGCTGAATGGCATGGATGGTTGCATTATACAAACGATGAGCCGCCAGAATCGCGGCACCCTTACCCTTGGGAAAAAGCGCATTTACCCAATTTGACTGGGACAAAATATGCTCATCAACCGAAGGGTTTGAGGGGCATTGAGCCTGAGAAGGATTACGTGGCTTGGGAGCCAAAGTGAAAAAGTGGATAACTTTTTTCTGTGCATCTGTCCTTCTACTCCATCACGGGGACGCCACCTAAGCCTTCAATCATCTCCTTAACATCTTTCGTTGCGCTCGCAATAGAGTCGGCATCAATGCCACGCATCACGAGGCTTACCCCCAAAATACCCAACTTAAAATAAGGATAACTGCCGATATCAACCTCTGGATGACGATCTTGAAGGAGGGCCAACTCATCAGCAATTACCCCTTCGGGCAATCCACAACTAACCGCGGAAAATAAAATAGGAGCACCTCCCACCAACCGTCCAATCACCCCATCAAACATCCCTTGCATCACGCTCGGGACACCCGCCAGCACAAAGACATTCTGAATTTGAAATGCAGGTGCCTTACTGATGGGGTTGTCAATTAAGGTAACTCCTTCAGGCATCAACGCCATGCGTCGGCGTGCTTCATTCAAAGCGTCTCCATAATAGTCCTGGAGAAGACGCAATGCTTCCGCATTTTCCTCAATCTCAACTCCAAAGGCTTGCCCCATCGCAAAGGCTGTGCGGTCATCATGGGTGAACCCAATGCCGCCTGTCGTAAACACATATGTATGGCCCGAGGCCAGCTCACGAACGTTCTTAACAATCACCTCGACGTCATCTGGAATGACCCGCGCTTGATCCAGGCGAATGCCAGCATCCCCTAAGTGTTTTGCCAAATATTGAATATTTGCGTCTTGCGTTCTGCCAGACAGAATCTCATTTCCAATAATTAATATTGCTGCTGTTTGTGTCATCGTCTCTTGTCCTTGAGATGTGAATTTGTTATGGACATAACATGCTTGAACCCTAAAGGACAACCCTCATGCGCTTTTCTCCCCCCCTCCTTCCCGGTCACCTTGTTAAGCGATATAAACGTTTCCTAGCTGATATTACTTTGGACTCAGGCGAGACCATCACCGCCCATTGTGCGAATCCGGGGGCCCTCTTAGGGGGAACCACACCCGGTTTGCGCGTGTGGGTGTCTCACAATCCATCACCAACCCGCAAACTAAGCTATTCCTGGCAACTCGTCGAGATGGAGGATACACTCGTAGGCGTGAATACAAGCCTACCCAATCCGTTAGCCGAAGAAGCGATTTTGAATGGCGATATCGCAGAACTGTGCGGATACGATTTTCTCAAACGAGAGGTTAAATACGGGACCAATTCGCGGATTGATATGCTGCTTACAAGTCCAAACAAGCCCCCCTGCTATGTTGAAGTCAAGAATGTTCACCTGAAACGGGGTCAATCAGCCGCATTTCCTGACTCTGTTACCACACGAGGAGCCAAGCATTTACGGGAATTAGAAACCATAGCTGCCCAAGGCTCACGAGCCGTGATGCTGTATATTATTCAAAGAAATGACTGCACTGATTTCCAGTTTGCCGCCGACATTGATCCTGTTTATGCAAAAACCGCGGAACAAGCTCTCTCAAAGGGCGTTGAGGCTTATGCCTACCTGTGCTCCGTTAGCGTTAATGAGATTGAAGTGTCGAGGAAAATCTCTGTTATTTTATGATAATTTTTTCATAAATGCCAAAATCTTCATTGAACTTTATAAAACTTATCTTTAAATACTGATGGTGAGTAATTGAAATTTTGGAAGTTAAGGAGGTTTGCGATGAGCCACTATATGTCACAATTTTTCTTGTGCTTAACCTTTCTTCTTTCTCTGATTACCCCTCAAACCGTCGGCATGGAAGATTTTAGCCTTTATGCCGATAAAGCAGAAGCCCTAAAAACTAAAATTTTCCCAGGTAAGATTTTGGTCGATAGTCATGACGGAAAAACTTGTATTGACTATGCATCCGCAATCGTTCTGGGCCAGCCTGGGGAAACCCGAACAAGAACTGTTCTGAGTTGTGCTCATGTGATCAATGAGTCCAGAGAAAAAGACCCTCAATGCGTCTTTTGGTTTCAAGATCATACGGGGAAACTTCATTCAATTGAAACGGTTTCTCCTCTGTCGAGAGGGCCCATTATTGATGAGAAAAAAGATGTTGGGGTATTCCGGCTTTATGATTTCATTGACTGCAATCCGTCTGTTGTCATATCACCGGAAACCTCAAAGTTGACAACTTTATCAACATTAAGTTATGGATGGTACTTCGATCCCAATACCTACACTGTTTGGAATACAAAGCGCAAAACACCGTTCTGCGTTGAAAGTCAATTTCAGTTTTCTAAGAACACTTTCGTTCAACGATTTGAAGCTGATCGCGCAGTCCAAATATCCACAAAAGATATACCCGAAAAGAGATGCTTCGATCTTGGAAAACCTGGTTCCCCACCTCAAACCTGTTTGTACAGCAGTGGTTCCGCCTGGTATACGATAAACGGTGATACCATTACTCTTGCAGGCATAACGTCGACCATCAGCAATGTTGACCCACGTGATATTGCGGACTTTTCATTCGAAACCCGACTGCACACCTCTAACTTTATGTTCTTTGGAATGGAGCGAACCTGTGAAGTGTTTAAACTCAGAAAAGTGCGTACTTTTGAGAATACCTTAACTTCGCTTGGGCACCTTTGTGAATCTATTTATGATCTGTGCAAATAAAGTGGTTTAAAAAATCCCCCAGATCTCATGATCTGAGGGATGTAAAAATTCATACTCTTTTTAGTTTTGTTCGCGAGTCATCACTTAGGTGGCACGACCTTCCTAAGTTGTTTGCCTTTTTGAATATCACCAAAGAGTGCTGCAGGCGGCCTAATTGGCGCATCGTTCGCGGCAGCCCCGGGAGCACCATCACCACCTGGCGGAGGGGGAGGAGGTGGAGGAGGAGCACCATCACGTGGGGGATGAGCACCATCACCTTCCTCTACTTCTTTGGGGTGAGCTTTAAACACTTTACCAAATTTTCTTCCACCAGCAGGCGCCACTTTAACATGCTCAACTTCTTCTTTGCGAGGGGTAAACATCTTTATAATGATATGTCTGTTAGCCGGAAGAAGAGGAGTGTACAAATGGGGGTTAGCCTGAAGTGCACGAAGTCTATCAACAAGATTCTTGAAAAAGATCTGATCTGGCAAGTCACCCTTCGTTGCAATATGTATTGAAGCCAAGTGATAGACTATGGCCTCCAATTCATCCAAAGGTATGTTAACATAGTAACTGTTCACTTTGCCAAAATCCCCGCCAGTCAATTCTAATTTTTTATAATTATCATAATCAAATGTTAGAAGAAGCAAAAATGGACTTGTTTGTGCTTTTTGTTCATCAAAGCCCTTTGGATCCTTCTCCTTTGCTGGGGGTTTTAGATAATGATCAAAGCGGTTTTGCTGTGCATGGTATGTACGCAGTATTTCCTCTTCAAGCTCATGATAATCTATTTCCTTATCATCTTTGAGTCTTGTAGCAATAAAGCCTGCAGCTTCTGCTTTAACACGTCCAGGAATTGCGACTTTCACCTCTTTCCCATCTACCACTTTATCATAAGCCGTATGGAGGACTTCATTGAGAAGTCCTGTGACTTGGGTTGGATCATATTTTTGAAGTCTACGCTTTCTAGTAATATCTACGTATAGGGCTGCTAAATCATCTAAAGTCGCATACTTAAGATAACCCGCAAATGTTGGAGCATTGTTCTTCGACCACGTCGGATCTCTTAATTTGTCTTTAGCTGTATAGACAAGAACCAAAATGGGATGTTCCTGAAGAAATGCTTCGTCTGGCACTTTTCCCAATTTTGCCAGAGCGGCTTCACCTCTAGGAATTATAATTGTAGTCTCATTATGAGCAATTCTTCTATTGTTCATCTTCACAAAGTATTCTTTTAATCTTCCCTGCTCTTGAAGGTCCCCAAAAAGTTTTATTAATTGTTCCTGACGGACAGAACCATTCTCAGAATTTGCCAATTCTACTGAATAAAGATCAATTAATTTTGAAATATCTTCATCCCCTGGCCTCTCAAATAAGAACTCTTCTAAGCCATCTTTAAGACGTTTAGGGTCAATCTTGGGAGTTTCTAAGACAGCCTTAATGTCACCCAGAGCCTTCTCAACCGCCGCAGATGATGCGGGTGCAGCAGCGCCTCCAGCCTTAAGAAGAGCAATCTCCCTACGAAGTTCATTAATGATGGCATCTTTTTCATCCGCACTTAATGGCTTACCGCCTTCACCACCTGTCTTGGCATTCGCGAGCCTTGCTTCAAGATCCTGAATTTTACCTTCAAAGGCTTCCTTTTCAGCTGCACCCATCCCACCATGACCGCCAGCAAGAGACAATTTTCCTGTCGCTCCTTGGGCTCCGCGCGCTCTTTGAATCTCTCCTTCAACGTGTTCAATTTCTGCTTCCAACCCTTGGAGTTGTTCAGCAGACAAGGCTCTGCCCTCTTGATTCACCTTTCTCCGGTGAAATCCTTGCAACTCATGTAGGTGTGCTTCTAAATGAGCGAGCGCATCATGAGCCCGGGGGGAGCCCATGGTGGCTTCCCCTTTACCCTTATCTCTTCCTCCTTGGGACACTTTCTGTCCTTGACCCCTTTTACCACCGCCAGTGATGAGATCATTGTATTCTTGGACCGCTTCTGGTGCATCTCTGTAATCTCTTGGCCATTTTCTTATAATTTGCTTTGCTTCTTGATCACCACTAGCCGCTCTTGCTTCTAATTCGTGAAAGGCCCTATTTGACTCTGGCCGAGTAGCACCTGGTATGGATACTGGAGTTCGCCCGCCCCTTTGCATAGAATAGGAAGGATTTTCACTTAATATTAAAGTCACAAGACTTGTTGCAACCAACATTGAAATCTTAAATTTATTCATCTTATCTCTACTCCATTGGGTTCATCGACCTACTGTCAGCATAACAGTGAATGATTAGCAATTTATTAACATAACTGTAAAACAAAGTTTTTTGAATTTAAGTTTAAGAAAAGAGCCATTCCAGGCTCTTTCCTCCTCCTAAAGGCTAGAACAAATAAGCAAATCCAATTGATCCGGCATAAATTTTTGGTTTGGCTGTATAACCGAGTGTCGTTAGCCCCGGCGTTCCATTGGTTGTTGTAATGGCATCAACAAAATTCTTTCTTCCATAATTTACGCCTTTGAAATCCAAGCTTACTTTGAAAGATCCCATCTGCTTTTCAAAGCCAATCCCCCACAACAACCCTGTGAAACTCTTGTTTGTTCGAACCGTAGATGTATTCGTGTCGGGGATACCCACATCTTTTGTCATTGACCGTGTTATGGAGAAATTACCAACATCAAGACCCGCAGATATATAGACCGTGTAAGTTTGGTAAAATTTATAGCCTGCTTTCAACAAAGCTCCATAAAATGACTTTCTTTGCAATAATGAGCTATAGGTTCTGTTATCGGCTGGAACTGGAAAGTTATCCACATAATTAACTCTAAATGTAGATTCTCTATCGCCTTTCCCAATATAGATTTCAGGGGCTAAATAAAAAGGTAGAGTTGGAATGTTCCAAAGAATACCTGTCATCCCAGTGATAACTGTCCCCTTATTCGATGAAGGAAATGAAGATTTATCGGCAAACACTCTATTTTCTTCTGGCGCAGCATTGACGGCAAAGCTATCACTGTGAAATCCACTAAGCTGTTCAATACCCCCTGACACGCCTGCATAAAATTCCACAAGTTTTGGGCAAGGGGTGGCTTGCGCAGTCTCCACCATTCCATATCCACACAAGGCTGCTACAATAAGTGATAATTTACGATTCATAAGGACCCCCATCAATAAACTAAAATTATACTAAAAGTTTCTATAATTAGCTTAAGAATGATTATACCCTTTGTAAAGAGGGTTAGTGATTAGAAGAAATGATCGTACTTCACCAGAACATTAGCTGAAACACTCATTTATTGAGAAAGAACCTTTTATTACTATTGTGGCTATTAGATCACAATATAATAATTTATAGGGAATATTACATTCGTAATGAAGTTATGAAGAGTCATTCAAATAGGTAGCACAGAATAGTGAGTACCGATCTTCACTTCCCTTGCGCTTTGTTGAATAACAGCTCTTATCTAACCTTTACCAACGATCCCCTAGCCTCGTCAGCGACACCCGGCGTCTCCTACCCCTCGATCTTAGAAAAATCTGCAACCAGTGATGTTTCCGTTACAAATTTACCTAAAAGTTGCAAGCGATTCTGACGCACTTTAGGATCTTCATCATTGATCTTCAGCTCAAAGAAGGCATCAACTTCTGGCCTCAAGGCGGCTAACTCTCTCATGAGTTTAACATAATCATGGGTCTTTAAAGCTTCTGCTCGAGTTATGTGAATTTTCTCTAACCTCTTGTAAAGATTTAATTCCTGAGGTTGAGAAGGTAAAGTATCATTATACTGGCCACCTGTATATTGTATGCTATCTCTTTTCTGTTCCTCCTGCAGGATCCCATTGGCACGTCGGAACCCAGCGAGCAATGCTTGACCATCCTTCGTTTCAACAAGATCTTGTAAGGCTTTTGCGCGATTTGTAATGACCCAGATGTTATCATGGCTATAGTCTTCCCGGCTGCCCTCAGTCACGGCTGTGACATAATCATGGCGAATGCCCTCAGCGCGTAAAGCCACTTTCAAGCGGTCGATAATAAAATCGAGAACAGTTTTCGTCAAATCAGCCTTCAAAGAAATGCCTTGATTCGTATAGCCAAGAACCGCCGCATCACATAAAGGTTCTAGTTGAAGCTTTTCCAAGTCATTCTCACGGATCAACCGTATGATTCCCAAGGCCGCACGACGCAAAGCAAATGGATCCTTGGATCCAGTCGGTTCTTCACCAATGCCAAAGAACCCGATCAAAGAATCCAGCTTATCCGCCAACCCCAAGGCGATGCTCAAGGGGGCACTGGGACAAGAATCATTGGGCCCTTGAGGCTGATAATGTTCACGTATAGCTGCCGCGACATCAGGAAATTCGCCTTGGGCGGTTGCATATATCTCCCCCATTACCCCTTGAAGTTCCGGAAATTCACCAACCATGGAAGTGAGCAAATCTGCCTTTGCCAAGGTAGCGGCACGCGTCTCTGCGTCTGGAGCTCCTTGAGCGGTCATCAGTATTTTTAGGCGGGCGCATTTCTGGTCAAGAGTTCCAAGTTTCGCTTGGAAGACGATGGTGTTGAGACGCCTTGAAAACTCTTCCAACGGTATTTTTACATCATGATCAAAGAAGAATGCCGCATCACTTAAGCGCGCCCGCAATACCCGCTCATAGCCCGCAATCATTTTCGTTCCACCATCAGCCCCTTTTGTATTGGCAATGACGCCAAAGTAAGGGGCAATCTTGCCGTCCTTATCCATGACGGTAAAATATTTTTGATGGACCCGCATGGACGTGGATAAAACCGCCGGCGGCAGACTCATGAACTGGGACTCGATTTTCCCCAAAAGCGGAACAGGATACTCCACCAATCCGGCCACCTCTTGAAGTAGACCTTGATCCGGCTGAACATGAAGCCCCTTTTGATGGGCCGAGGCTTCCAGGCCTTCCCAAATAAGGGTTTGGCGAACTTGATGGTCTAAAATCACAAAGGCCTTTTCCAATTTTGCTTGATAATCGGCAAACGATGAAACCTCAAACACGTCTGGCTTCAAGAACCGATGACCTTGGGTTGTATTACCCGTAACAAGCCCCATGGTCGGCAATTCAAAAGACAAAACTTTACCCCCAAATAGGGTGATCACAGAGCGCACAGCGCGGACCCAGAATTGGGATTTGGCCCCCCCTTCCAACGCCCAAAACATGGACTTCGGCCAAACAATTTTTGAAAATACAGCTTGAACGATTTCTGGCAAAACATCTTGAGTCTGCTGGGATTGCGTTTCAATGCGGGCATAGTAATAGCCGTCCCGTTGTTCGCAAGCCTCTAAGGTTGTCCCAGCTGCTTTTAGAAACCCTTGAATCGCGCCTTCTGGTGCCCCAACTTTGGGGCCCCTACGATCTTCTATGGTGCCTTTCGTTGCTTCTATTAAGTCTCTTACAACGCCCACCAATCGCCGTGGCGTAACAAAAGTCTCTATTCCAGAAAAGGTGAGGCCACGGGCTTTAAGTTCATCTTCCAATATTTTCTTTAAATCATCACTTGCCCGAAGTTGCATGCGCGCTGGAATTTCTTCGGAAAAGATTTCAAGGAAAAATTCAGCCATGGTTACGCGCCCTCCTGGGTCGTGTTGACCCATATGTCACAACAACCCTTGGCTAATGTTCGCACACGCCCGATATAGCTTGCGCGTTCGGTTACACTAATCACACCCCGAGCATCCAGAAGGTTAAACAAATGGCTGGCCTTGATACATTGATCATAAGCTGGCAAAGCCAGGTTCAGCTTCAATAACGCGGTGCATTCTTGTTCAGCGTCTTTAAAATGCTGGAGCAAAAGGGTCGTATCAGCATGGACAAAGTTATAAGCAGAAAACTCGATCTCGCCGCGCCGAGAGACATCCTTGTAGGTGAGCTTTTTGTCCCCATCCGCACCGTTCCAATCCAATAAAAAGAAGTCATCCACATTTTGAACATTTAGGGCAACGCGTTCTAAACCATAAGTAATTTCAACAGGCACGACGGCGCACTCAATGCCGCCCACTTGTTGAAAGTACGTAAACTGACTGATTTCCATACCGTCACACCAGACTTCCCACCCCAAGCCAGCAGCACCCAAGGTTGGACTCTCCCAGTCATCTTCCACAAATCGAATATCATGATTTTCAATATCGATCCCAAGATATTTCAAACTATCTAAATAGAGTTGTTGGCAGTCGCTGGGACCAGGTTTCATGATGACTTGAAATTGGTAATAATACTGGGTGCGATTTGGATTTTCCCCATAGCGCCCATCGGTGGGGCGGCGGGAGGGTTGCACGTAAGCAGCATTCCAAGTCTCAGGTCCAAGCGCCCGCAACGTCGTGGCTGGGTGAAAGGTCCCCGCCCCCACTTCAACATCGTAAGGTTGCAAAATCGCACATCCCCAATTGGCCCAATACTGTTGTAAATCCAGGATTATTTGCTGAAATGACTTCGGCTTTGATGCCATCTTAAACCTCGAGTTCGAGTAGCTGTTGTACTTCCTTTTAACCTAGTCAAGCGGAGGATAAGGGTCAAGGAGAATCCAAATATTGAATTTATTAAATCAACTTGAGCAAATTTCCTTGAGAAAATGGATCTTTTCTTGACATTTTAGCATTTTTATATATTTTCAAAGGTAAATAAATTCCAAAAATTTCTTCTGGAGGTTGCTAAAATGAACCATATACCCCACATCAATCGGAGACTTTTCAACGTACTGGTCTGCCTTTCTTTCTCCATGCTTTTTATATTGTCTTCCAGCATTAGTGGAATGGATTCAACTGAAAAACGTGTCCTCATTCAACTTCCGAATGCTTCTCAGAAATTTAAGGAATTTTGTGTCGACCCCAATTTAAGAACCTTACCAGAAGTTAAATTTCGTGAAAAACTCCTTAACCTTGCAAAGGAAGGAGATGCCTCTGCTGCCCATAATGTTTGGCATCGATGCAAACATTTGTCCTTGGAGGAGCAAGTAAAGGAACTGCGAAAAATTGCCTCTGAGAAGAATCCCTATGCATGTAGCGCTCTTGCATTTTGTCTTTCCGACTTAAAGAACCCTGAATGCCTAAAATGGTTTCGTATATTTGATTTGAATCCGACAGAAAAGGATCCCGAATTTCGAGGGAACTATGCGTTAGCAATCCTCCATTTGAAACACCCTTTAGAGACGGAAGGCCTTAAAGAGATTTGGAGACTTCTGAAAGAATGGCAAGAGGTTGATGGTAAAGAGTCTGACCGTTATCTTGGCGAAATATATAAACTTCTCACTTCAACTGCTGTACGAGCAAAAGAGAAAAAGTTTATCTGCGATCTATACATGTGGGGGAGAGCGAAAAATGATGTCCATATTTATGCTGGCATATTGGAAGCTATAGAAAATACTGAGTATGCAGACATCATCATTCAAAGAACGCAGGAAGTCCCATTCGTAGTTTACAAAGGAGCTGGCCTCAGTAACCTCGAACGATTCAATAAACTAGCCATCGCTTATGTGACACGTAATGCTGGTAATAAGGAGACTGTGAAAGATATCGTGGGCGGAAATTTGGGCGGCTTGCTGCAAGATCCTGTCGTGAGGGATATTCCCAAGAAGCCAGAAAATGCGAAGTATTTTAAAAACTTTGACCTCATGGCACCCTCAGAAAAGCACTTGATATCTTGGGCGCGTCTTATCATCAATAATAGAGGTCATCGTGCCAAATTAGTTGACGTATCTGACCGAAAACTCGCGGTTCAAGACATGGCCTCTAATATTAAGCCTGAAGTCCTTCAGGATTATGTTGTCAGCGCCTTTAAGGAGATTTTCGCCATCGATGATGACTAGGGTTAAGAAAGTTAAGATTGACTTGTTCTGACTCCCCAGGTTTACGCCATCGGGGAAGTTGGATATACTGAATTCCATGACTGAACTTCCCCTCCTGGCCGTTGCAAACTTTACCCAAATAAAAGGCGGAAGACATTTATTTGAGAATTTGTCATTTGAAGTAATGGCTGGCCAACTGGTTGTTATAAAGGGCCCTAATGGATCCGGCAAGACGACGCTCCTTCGCTGTTTGGCTGGGATTCCGGATGCCTATCCGGGAATCATCAAATCACCTGACATAACCACAAGCTATGTGGGGCATTTAAATGCTTTGAAACCACGTCTCACTGTTTACCAAAATCTTCTCCAGCAAACCAGCGCTACTCTTGATCAAGTGACAACAACCTTACGGACCAGGGATTTGTTGCCACTACAGGATCGGGAAGTGCGCACCTTATCTGTCGGACAAAGACGTCAAATTGCCCTGGCACGGCTGCCTTTATCGGGTGCTAAACTCTGGTTAGTAGATGAGCCAACTACCCACCTTGATGCGGCCGCAACCGCGCAATTCTGGTCTACCCTTGAGGCGCATCTCACCGCAGGCGGCGCTTGTGTCTTAACATCTCATACCTCTGTTCCTTTACCTGAAGCAACCGTGGTGACTCTTGATGAATAATATCGGGCGACAAATATATGAAGAGCTGAAGCTGACCCCTCAAGCGGTTGCCCACGTTTTGCTGGTATTCTTGAGTCTGATCGTCGCCTTTGGCGTTTTGTCCTCCAACCATCCAAGTATGTGGCAAACCTTTTTGCCCACGCTCTTAATGGGGTTGAGCTACGGTGTCATCAGCTTGAGCCTTGACCAACTCTTTCGCGAAGACTGGGAGGATGGCACCCTTGAATGGCGGATGAGTCAGAATACCTATTTAGAAGGTTATGTGTTTGTCAAAATCCTTGCCCATTGGATTCGCCTTGGGCTCCCCCTCACGATGATCGTCGGCCTCATCACCAGCTTTGGATCCCTTCCGCTTGTTTTAGGGGTGGGGATGACAACCTTGTCTCTAACCTTCCTCGGGGCCATCGCAAGTGCGTTGTGTCTCAACTGTAAGAGCAGTTGTTCAATTCTATTGCCCCTCCTAACCCTCCCCCTTGGGATCCCCATGATGATCGTGAGCATGGCAGCCGTGGCGGATCCAACCGCTGGCATGACTTCTTACTTTGCGATCCAGTGCGGTCTCTCATTTATGAGTGTTGCCTTATCCTTGATCGCCTGCCCGTTTGCTTTACGTTTAACCTTGCGATGATGTCGGTGTGGAATGAATGTGAAGACCCCCAACATAATAATCCACAGGGTTATCCTCTTGCCAATTGGCTTTGCCATCGCGTAAAAGCCGCCCGTATTCCGTGAGAGCGACCCGATGTTCTCTTGTATCGGCGTCCGTACTGATAAAAGCGGGCCTTTGGGCATGAAGATCTGTAAGCGATGCTAAATTCCAATATAAATCTAAATCATTCATCCTATCCAGGTGTTTTTGGTTCCCCATGACAGTGCCGATAAGAAAGTTTGCCTTCACAGAAGGGGTCTCCAGAGGATAGGCTTCCAGCAATTCGGTCTGGCAACGCGTTAACCCCGAATTTGAAGAAGGGCGTCGTTTTTGAAAATCCCGAAACCCTCTTTGAAACTGCGTCGTGTGTGGGATAGCAAGATATGCTTCAATACTTGCAGGGTTCGTGGATGTTATGGCTTCCCATCCCTTGATGAGCAACTCTATTTCGTCATGATCGAGCGTTTTTGGAAGAGGGGATTCTTTCATTCCTTGCGGTGAAATAACCCCCCAACTTATAACATCCTCGGCCTTCCCGTTGATGATTTGGGTCTCACTTCTTTTCACCATTATTTTTTCAATCGGCAAAGAATACAAAGTGAAAAGACGGATCAAAAAAGCAAGGAGGAGGTTCTCATGAAATCCCAAAGATACCCAGACAATCACTTTATCATGAACATTCATAAGACGGATAAATTCCGAACTTGGAAGAGGTGTTGAGGGGCTCGTCCCATCCCGATAACTAAATAAAGGTATAGAACCTAAAGCCTCTATCCAATGAGTAATGTCCTCTCTCCCTATGTAATGATGCATCCCTTCCAGAAAACCCTGAAAGGCTTTTTCATAGCCCTCATAGCTATCTAAATCATGGAGAGGCCCATGAAACCCTTGAGCAAAAGCGATGACCGGCGCATATCCGGCCTGGATCATAGACCCCATGGCGCTTTCCCCAAAACAGATTTGCAATGAATTTGAAATCGTGACCTCCTATGATTTAAAAATCAAGTTTACGGTATCGAAAATATGGGGTTAGGTCAATTTTTAGAATTTTAAATTCATTTTCTCGCTAACGGAAAGCTCTAGCAATTCCCTTAAAATTTTGGCATAGATGGGGTATGACACAACACTTTTCGCATCCCACTTCTCTTCTGATGAGGGCACAAGCCCTTCTCCCTTGGGCCACAGGCACAGCGGCCATTTTTGGCCTCTCTGGTCTTCTTCTGGCCCTAGTCTTTTCTCCGGCTGATTATCAACAAGGAGAAAGCGTACGTATCATGTATGTTCATGTGCCCGCTTCCTGGGGAGCCTTATGTGCTTATACGGTCATGGCCATTTTGAGTGGCTGGGGTTTTGTGACGCGAGCCCCGATATGCCATATCATGACAAAGGCGATTGCCCCGGTTGGCATGGCATTTACGATGATTAGCCTCGCAACAGGTTCCATCTGGGGAAAGCCGACCTGGGGGGCTTGGTGGGTATGGGATGCGCGTCTAACATCCATGCTGTTCCTCCTCTTTTTGTATTTCGGATATTGGGTGCTGGTTCATATGTTCGAAGATGAGGAGAAGGGATTATCCGCAGGAGCTGTCATCGCGCTTGTGGGGTGGGTTAATGTACCCATCATAAAATGGTCTGTCGATTGGTGGTACACCCTTCATCAACCGGCAAGTTTGTTACGCTTCGCAAAGCCGGCCATTCATTGGTCGATGCTTGCCCCTCTCTTGTGCATGGCCGTCGCCTTTGCGTCTTATGGATTGGCGATTGCGATCCTTCGCTTTCGAACAGAGCTAACCCGTCGCAAAATCGAGGCGCTTCAAATTCGCAGAACCAAGAGACCCCAAAAAAAGGAAGCAGCGTGATGGATTTGACTTCTCCCCATATGCCTTATATCCTTGGGGCTTTTGCCGTTACGCTCATCACTCTCATGCTTCTCACGTTATGGAGTTTTCAGGCCGACCGCAAAGCCATGAGTGACTTGGGAAAGTGGAAGTCTGATGAAGCCGAAGCATAGGCGTTTTTGGTATTTATCTCTCATTGCCTTGTTTCTCGGAGGCGCCACCCTTGTGGTGCTGACATCGCTGAATGATCATCTCTTATTTTTTATGATGCCGTCCGATGTGGTGGCGAAGAACCCGAAGACAACCATTCGCTTAGGGGGATTGGTTGTAGCAGGCAGTCTCAACCGACAGGACCTTCTCATCACTTTTAAGGTCACGGACGATAAACACACCATTCCGGTTGCTTATAAAGGCATTGCGCCGGATCTTTTTCGAGAGGGACAAGGTGTCGTGGCACAAGGCGTTTGGGTGAATGGGGTGTTTCAAGCCACCCATCTGTTGGCCAAACATGACGAAAATTATATGCCGAAAGAAATTGCCGAAAAGCTGAAAGAAAATGGTCGTTGGCGACCAGCGGAGAATCGCTCATGATATTCGGCTATGCAGGTCAAGCCCTCCTCGGGATTGCTTTGGTGTTGGCGGGCTTTCAAGCTTTTGGACCCGCTCGCCTCGATGCCCCCCATCGCCTTGCCTATGGACAAGCTCTCTTTCTGTTCAGCGCCTTTATGCTGCTCACTTATGCTCACGTGACGGATCAATTCTCACTTTTGTCCGTGGTCCAGCATTCCCATACCGCCAAACCGTTGCTGTACAAAATTTCCGGCGTTTGGGGAAATCACGAAGGGTCGATGCTCCTCATGGTTTTGATTCTTGTCGTCTATGGAGCGGTTGTTGCACGACAAGTCAAAGGCATTGATGCTCCCTATTCCCTCGCGATACCCCTCATGGGGTTGATGAATTTTGGGTTCCTTCTCTTTGTGGTGATGGCTTGCGACCCCTTTGCGATTGCAGACCCTATCCCGTTGGAAGGTCAGGATTTGAATCCCCTTCTTCAAGACCCAAGCTTAGCGATTCACCCCCCCATTCTTTACGCCGGCTATGCAGGCTTTTCAGTCCCGTTCATTTTTTCTGTGGCAACGTTAATTCATGGCAAAATGCCTGAGACTTTCGCGTCTCTCATGCGCCCCTGGGTACTGGTTGCCTGGACATTCCTTACTCTTGGGGTTGGTCTTGGAAGTTATTGGGCCTACTACGAGCTGGGATGGGGCGGTTGGTGGTTCTGGGATCCTGTGGAGAATGCCGCGCTCATGCCCTTTCTCACAGCCACCGCTTTGGTGCATGCGGTATGTACTTTAGCGGTCACAAAATCCCTTCGGTTATGGACCCTATTCTTGAGCATTTTAACATTTGCTTTATGTCTGTTCGGCACGTTTTTGGTGCGATCCGGCCTTCTGACCTCCGTACATAACTTTGCTGTTGATCCGGAACGCGGCGCGTTCATTCTCATCCTGTCCTCCTTCTTGATGTTGCCAGCCCTTGGCCTCTTCCTCTGGCGTTTGAAAGAGATGCGTTCACCCATCCCAACAACACCCGCTTCAAGGCAAGGTCTTATTCTCATGATGACCTTGATTCTGGTGACAGGTACGGCAACCATTGCGCTTGGCACCCTTTACCCGCTGATTTTAGAAACATTTGGTCTCAAAATTACGGTGGGTGCTCCTTATTTCAATGCGACTTTTGTACCCATGATGTTGCCCTTGCTCGTCCTTCTGGGCTTGGGCTTGTGGTATAGCTGGGCGGGTCAAGGACTTAGCCCCTCCTCCTCAAAATGGCTTCTGCCTATTGTGTGTTTGACCTTCCTCAGTGTTCTTGTTGCGTATTATGGTTTTGGGGTGTGCCATGTCCTCGGACTTGCCGCATTCATGGGCGCCGTCTGGTCGATTTTGGCAACAGTGGCATACGCCATTAAGAAAAAGAAAATACTCTCAGGCACTATTTTTGCCCACCTTGGCATGGGGGTAGCGATTCTGGGAATGGTGGGATCGAGCTTAGGCGAAAAAGAGCTCATTACCGTTGTTAAAGTTGGTGATAAAGTTGCCGTTGGTCCAGTCTCTCTCACTCTTCTTAACGTCATCGACAAGGATGGTCCAAATTACAAGGCGCAACGCGCTATCCTTAAAATCAATCCAGATGGTCCTCTTCTCACGCCTGAGAAACGCTTGTACTGGACGCAAGGGGTGATTCATGGAGAGTCCGCGATTCGCTCCGTTGGATTCGGGAGATTGCACCATATTTATGTAACGCTTGGTGAAGCATATGAAGGCAAAAAATGGAGCATCCACGCCTATTACAAACCCTTCATCAATTTGTTGTGGATTGGGATTCTTCTTATGGTATTTGGCGGGATCTTGGCTTCTCGCAAAAGATTCCGAACCTTGAAAAGGGTATTCCCTATGATGATGATTCTCTTGCAGCCAACCATATGCATAGACGCCCATGAGCAACTCGCGAATCCCGATCTAGAAGAGCGCGCACGGGCTTTGAGTCAAGTGATTTTATGCCCAACTTGTCAAGGTCAACTCGTTGATGGCTCCCCCGTTGAAGCAGCCATTCAGGTGCGACGGGATATTCGAGACGCCTTAAAACAAGGCCAATCGGACGATCAAATCATGAAATCTTTAAGCGCTCAATATGGCCCTCAAGTGATCATCACCCCACGCAAAGATTGGTCCACTTCCGTTTTGTGGTTTGGTCCGTGGGCCATTTTCCTATTGATTTTCGGGCTCTTCCTCCATAAGAATCGTCAAAAGACACAAAAGGGAGATTAACAATGCTTTGCGCCTTCGATTTTGATGGAACACTTGCCGATAGTCGGAATATCTATTACAAAGCTCTAAAATTACATAGCGCCCAAGAGGGCTTAAAGATTCCGTCACACGAAGATATGGACACGGTTTTTGGCAATCCGTCCCCCCAAATAATTTTTGACGGTTGGGGAGATAGGGAAAGCTTCAAGAAACATCTCCTCACCATATATGGAATGACCGACGACCTGATTTGTGATGACCCCTCAGGCATGCCGCTATATGAAGGAATTCAAGATCTTTTGAAGGACTTGAACAAGGATTTTGTCTTGTCGATAGTGACGTCTCGGTCCTTAAGGCCGATTTTGTCTTTGATCCGTCACCACAAGATAGATTCTTACTTTCAAACCATTCGATCTGATCAAGATCTCATTGACCGAGGCTATCGAGGAAAACCGCATCCTGACAAGCTCAATTGTGTTTTGAAGGAGATGGAATCTCAGCCCGAAAAGGCTGTTATGATCGGAGATACGTTGATGGATATGGCCATGGCAAAGAGTGCGGGCGTCAAAGCCATCGGCGTTTCCTGGGGCTACCATGATGAAGCGATTTTACGCGCGCATGGGGCAGATGATGTTGCAAACACGCCCGAGACGTTAAACCAGATGATTCGTGGGGTTTTGCGTTAACCAGAAGTTTAGACATCATCTTGTAGAATCCTAAAAAAGAGGATTGAGGGGCACGATGATTACGATTCGAAGAGGTTCTGAGCGCGGTTCCACGAAAGCGCCGTGGCTCGACAGCAAACATACTTTTAGCTTTGGAGCCTATTATGATTCAGAACATATGGGGTTCGGAACTTTGCGGGTCATCAATGATGATAAGATTGTCCCCGGAGAGGGTTTTGGAGCGCATTCCCACAAGGATATGGAGATCATTACTTACGTTTTGGAAGGCGCCGTAGAACATAAAGATTCTTTAGGCACAGGTTCTGTCATTAAGCCGGGAGAAGTACAATTGATGCGGGCAGGGTCTGGCATTACCCATAGTGAATTCAACCCCTCACAAGAGCACCCCACACATCTCTTACAAATATGGGTTCGACCTGACCAAGAAGGACTGACCCCCTCGTATCAACAAAAGAATTTTTCAAACATACGTACACCCAATCATCTCACCATGCTTGCCTCCCCGACAGGACAAGAGGAGAGCCTCATCATTCATCAAGACGTCACACTCTATGTTCTTGATTTATGGCAGGGAAAATCCTTCTTTTTTCCGACCAACCATGGAAGAATGCTATGGATTCAAGTGGCTCGAGGGTCCGTTTTCATAGGGGAACATGAATTGACTCAAGGAGATGGGGCTCAGATTGTCAATGAACCATCCCTTGAATTTGTAGCAGATGAGACGGCAGAGATCTTGATTTTTGATATGGCTGCCTCAGCCGAGTAATCTTGATCAAGGAACCGCCAAGATCATAGGTCTAAGATTTTGTCTTCTTTTCCACAACCAACATAATGCCCTCAACACCCACAACTTTGACGATGGATCCAGCGGGAAGATCTGGTCCTTTAATGCGCCATTTTGAGTCGGCAACGTTTACATGCGCTTGTCCATTTTCGATTGGAACATCCAACACGATGGTCTGTCCCACATACTGTTGTCCTCGACGATTAAGGGTCGATGGTGTCTCAGAACTTCCTTGAAAGCGAACAAACTTACGTCCCAATATTGTAACCAAAAGAGCCAACGCGCCAAACATCGCCAATTGCGCAGCGACAGGAATGAGGGGGAATAAAAATGTAAGCCCGCCAAGAATGAGAGCTGTTATCCCCACCCAAAGGAAGAAGGCGCCGGGAGCCATGACTTCTAAGGCTATTAAGCCAAAACCCAAAACGACCCAGTGCCAATACGCTAACATCATGCGGATTCTCCTAAGGAAGGAACGCTACTTCTCGGTTTTTTGCTTGAAGGTGTCGCTTCTTGCTTTTGCGAAGAAAATGCTTCCTTTGCAACTTCCGCAATGCCAGCGATAGAGCCAATCACGGAAGATACTTCCATGGGCATCAACAACATCTTTTGGTTGGGTGAATTGGCAAAAGCATGCAATGCCTCGACGTATTTTTGCGCTACGAAGTAATTAATGGCTTGAACGGACCCTTTGTTAATCGCAACAGAAACATCTGTTGTCGCTTTCGCTTCTGCTTGAGCCAAACGCTCACGCGCTTCCGCATCTCGTTGGGCGGATTCACGGCGTCCTTCCGCTTCCAAAATCATAGATTGCTTCATCCCTTCCCCTTTTAGAATACGGGCTTGACGATCACCTTCGGCGGCCAAAATTGAGGCTTGACGTTCACCTTCGGCTTCCAGAATCAACGCGCGCTTATCACGCTCCGCCTTCATCTGTCGGCCCATGGAATCAATCAAATCTCGAGGCGGCTTAATGTCTTTAATCTCAATACGCGTCACCTTCGTTCCCCAAGGTGAGGTCGCTTCATCAACAACGGTCAAGAGGCGTGCATTTATCTTTTCACGGTGAGAAAGCAGCTCGTCCAAATCCATCGACCCCATCACGGTACGAATATTTGTCATGGTTAAGTTAAGAATCGCATTACTGAGATTGGCCACTTCATAAGCAGCTTTTGCAGCATCCAACACCTGATAAAAGACGATGCCATCTACCGTGACGGCGGCGTTATCTTTCGTGATGACGTCTTGGGAAGGCACATCAAAGACAGCTTCCATCATATTGATTTTTGCCCCAATTTGGTCAACGATGGGCACAATCAAGTGAAGACCAGGTGACAGTGTGCGCGTATAGCGGCCGAATCTCTCAACCGTATATTCGTATCCTTGGGAGACGGTACGCACGGAGCGTGCCACAATCAAAATCGCCAATAATCCAAAAATACCTGCTATCATTTCACCAGTCATAATTTTTTCCCTTTTCTTTATTTATACAAGCGAACTATACCATGTTTTATTGATTTTTTGTATTTATATTTATGATGATTTACAAAATACTGTTATGCAGCGCCCCAATATCGAACACGTCCCGTATCAACATGTACGAACTCGGTATAACGCCCAACCCCGCCAGCGCGCAAAGATTTGGCCGCCCCTTGAACCTGCTTTAAGGTCCGTCCGGGGACATAAACATCAGCCGCTTTTCCATAAATATGCTGACTGACTTTGGCAACGCCACGGCTCCTTGAATTCAACATCTTATTCGTTTTTGGATCCCGATATCCTGAAATCAAGTGGAACGTTTCAGACGTTTCCAGTTTCTTTTGAACCTTGTGTAAGATGTGCAGCAAGTTGCGATCAATCTCATGGATTGTGTTGGTGCGATGATCGCGAAACAGCTTGTTAATATCCTTTAAGGCTGCCAGGTCATAATCCCCATCCACCCAGAAGGTACACTTCTTGATAGACTCACCCGTGTGACGATTATAAAAGCTTAAAAACAAGTCTTGTCCTTTTTTTACTGGGAGCAAAGAGTGAGGAGCAATCAGTGTCTCACCTGATAATTTTGGGATCAAAAGAGTTGGTGCTACAGCAAAGGAAATCCCAGCCCCGCTTGCCATTTTCAAAAAATTACGCCGACTTAAGATGGATGATTCTGATACATTAAGTTGCGCAGATTTTTGATGCACCATTCGAACGCCTTTTTATATGTTTCAGTTGTTTTCATTGTAGGACAACTCAGCAGATTTGTCAATTTTTGGAAAGACAATACAGAATAAATTTGGTTACACAACCTGTGAAAACGCCCTAACCAGGACTATCTGATCTTCTTTTCCCCTGCCAAGATCACGGAAACAGCTTTTGCCAATTCGTCCGGCGGTGTCGTATGGGGAAAGGATTTCATAAAATGTCCTTGACGATCCATGAGGTAAATCAACGTGCTATGATCCATCAAATAATCCGCCATCGTTCCATCCGGCTTGGCTTTGGCGGCATACACCTTATAACTTTTTAAGACCTGATCTATTTCGGGAGACGTTCCTGTGAGCATCATAAATTTAGTGTGAAAGTTCGTTGCATATATTTTAAGGCTCTCGACCGTGTCGCGCTGCGGGTCAATCGTCACAAATATTGGCACCACGTCATCCAGATCCCGCCCCAAAGCTTTTAGAGCACCCGACATATTTTCAAGTCCAAGCGGGCAAATGTCGGGACAAAAACTATACCCAAAATAAATGAGAAGGTATTTTCCCCTGAATTCGGAGGTGGATCGCCTTGCGCCGTGCTGATCGGTCAGGGTAAAGTCTCCCCCGATCTGCGGCAACCCCTGACCGGGCTGATCATGAACGGTGACAACCGCTTGGTCTTTGAGCTGGTGATATATCAACCAAAAACACCCCAAGCCCACACTTAGAGAAAGCACTGCCAAGCTGATAAGTCTTTGTTTTTTCATGTCAAACCTCCCTAATTCAGTATTAGCACACCCAATCAACCAATGCCCCTATATAATTTTGGCATATTTCCCATGCGGCAATAAGTTAAAAAGTACACTTTTTAGCATATTTGTTATACCGGATTTGCAGATCATTTTGCCATCATAAATAATTGAATAATTTAAATTAAATATTTATTTTTTAAAAATCAATTTTATCCACAATTTTATTGTCTGAAGGTGTTGATTTTTAATTTCGATAGTGTTTATATAACAGGCAGCGGGATGCGTCTTAGTGTCGCACTTAAATTAAGAACCTGACAAATTAAAACAAAAAAAGCAGGTTGCTTAATTTCCCGCCCCTATAAAACGCCAAAGACGACGAACAAATACAAGCGTTCTTATAGGGCCTAAAATACTGAAAATAAAAAGAAAGTTGTATTTTAAATTTTTATTGCAAATACAAACAAGTTTAAGACTTAGCGTTTCACTTTTTAGTGCTCGCATTTAATTTTTAAACCTACTCCTCATTTTTGCAACAAATAAGAAAAGAAAAAGAAAATGCAATTAACTCTTGATAACAAGCCCTTTAGGAACCTGAACATGTGTGATTTTGTCGCATCTTCAATTCCTTCCCTAGTCGTCTTAAACAATCCATGCAGTGGGGCGATTTGATCTCATTATTTTCAACAACCTTTGCAGCTTATTTGCCCCTCCCCTGGATGGGCACTCAAGAAACTGCGGTTGTTGTTCCTTTGTCTCCCCTCGTGATGGTCGCTGCTGCCTTTATCATCTTCCTCCTCGCATTTGCAGCTTACGCCTTGAAGATGTCTCAAAAAGTAAATCAGCTAAACCTCGCTTTGAACGTCACACAACTTGCCCTTGCAAAAGAACAAAGGATGGCCACTTTTGGCGCTCTTGCTGCTGCTGCTGCCCATGAACTTGGCTCCCCTTTGAGTACAATTTCTTTAGCGGCTAAAGACGTTTTATCGACCCTTTCTCCGGATAGCCCTCTGCGGGAAGATGCACAACTCATCGTCAGTCAAAGCGAGAGATGTGGTACAATCCTGCAAGACCTCTCCCGCAGCATGAATCCTGATCCTGAAGAGCCTCAACAAGTGCTGCCCCTATCCGCCCTTATTGAACTTGCAGCTGGCCCTCATAAACTGCCTCACATTGAGCTGATCATTACTAAAGAGACACCAGATCCAGAGCCACTTTTCACGGTCACACCGGATATCCTCCATGGTTTGGGCAACGTTCTTCAAAATGCTTTCCAATTTGCAACCTCTAAGGTGCGTGTTACCTTACAATGGGATAAGGACCACATTGAAGCCGCCGTTCATGACGATGGTCGGGGATATCCGGAGGAGATTTTACACCGCCTTGGAGAACCAAAGCCTCATGGCAACAAAGAATCGAAGGTCGAAGGAGGCCGAAAAGGTGGCCATATGGGTCTTGGCGTCTATATTGCAAAGACTTTATTGTCGCAGCGACAAGGTGAAGTACATTTTTCAAATGACGACGGTGCTCGCTGTTTGATAAAGTGGCCTGGAAGTATCCGGGTTGTGAATTTTGAAAAGAAGGATTAGGATAGCAACAGTTTAAGAGAATTAGATTTTTTTAACCACTTAAGGCCTGTTTTGGAAAGGGGCCTGAAAGATCCAAGAGAGGAATGAAACCATGTCTCAAACCGACTGTACCCTCGAAAAATCACTTCTTATCATCGATGATGATGCGCCGTTACGCGAACGCCTCGCCAAAACAATGGCCAAACGCGGCTTCACTGTGTCCACGGCAGACAGCATCGCTCAGGCCCGCGCTTCCATAAAATGGAATGTCCCCAACTACGCCATCGTTGATTTGAAATTAGGGGACGGATCCGGTCTTGAAGTGGTTGATGAAATCCATGCCGCCAACGATAAAGCCCGCGTCATTGTCTTAACCGGTTATGGGAACATCGCCACCGCCGTCACAGCCATTAAGCATGGCGCCACTGATTATTTGCCAAAACCGGCCGATGCGGATGCTATAGAACGCACCTTGATGAATATGGGACCTGACCTTCCGCCACCGCCAACCAACCCAATGTCTCCTGACCGCGTTAAGTGGGAACATATTCAACGCATCTTCACAGAATGCGGAAATAATGTGTCAGAGACAGCGCGCCAATTGAAAATGCACCGCCGGACTCTCCAGCGCATTTTGGCCAAGCACGCGCCACGCGGTTAAGGTGAAAACTTTTTCTTAAATCCTATAACCTAATCAATACCCCCACCTTGCTTCTTCTCAAACCGCGCTTTGAATTCAGGACTTCTAAAGTCATCGGCATTGTTTATGGGCGACTGGAATTGTAGAACCCGCGAGCCTTTTCGCCACAAACTGCTCCAGGCTTTACTCATCATAATTTGGCCCTGTTGTGCATAGCTGACATCAAGGCTTGATAAATAGGCGCTATGATCCGAGATCACTTTTGTGCGAAAGCTTGCAAGCAAAGCTTTATTCAGCTCTGGTTCAGTCTCAGCGAAACCGTTGAGGCTCTCCCATTTTTGGCAGTACCAAACTAATTCTTCTCTTTCCTTATCCCAGGCCCACTGAGGTTTGTCCTCTTCGACTTGTTGTTGGTAATCTATGATAACAGCGGCAATATGAGGCTCGGTTTCAAATCTATAGCTGTCTACATAACTAAAATAATCATCAATCGTAAATATTTTTTGCTCCTGATCAACACCCTTTTCACCCAAGGGCGATACACCACTCCCTCGCCACCTTAATCGTTCGCCAAAGATAATTTGAAATTTTGGATCCCTATAATTATCGACAACATTGATGAGTGATTTGCCCTCTATTGCCCGCCCTACTTTACGAGCTGCACTCTTCGTAACGAGATGAATTGAATCTTGAAGTCCTTTCAATCCAACCCAACTCGACGATTGACTGAGATAGGCACTAAAATCTGTGACGACCTTCTTTCTAAAGCTTTCAATCCATTCCTGCTTTAGGGCAGCACGATAGCCTTCTGAAACATCTGCTAAACCATCAATCATCTTCAAAATTTTCCTAAATCTTTTTAGCTCTGTTTTTTCACGTTTCCAGTCCCAATTGGAGTCTTGTTGTGAGCAATTCTCGCTACAGTTTATAATGGCAGGGCCAATTCTTTTATCTTCCTCAAACAGGGCTGTTAACACAAGATCAAGATATTCCTCAGGATTGTAAAATCTTTGGTAGGTTTGAAGGTCAATTTTATCAATATCACTAGAGCGATCTGGCTCAAAATCCCCAAGAGCAGATGATCGAGGCGTTAATAGGGGAACACTGGGCACCAATCCAATACGAGAATCAGTTGGTTCCTCATGAAGAGGGGATACCTCGAGATGCCCCTGAGAGGATCGCAACTCACGATCATCCACCTCTCCTAACAAACTTTGTGCCTTACGCATATACCCCGTATAAATCCCAATATGCCCACGGACTTCTGTCACAGCATCACTGAAACATGGAGTTTTATCAAAGAACTCTCCTGTAAATAGATAATCTCGCACCTTTTCTTTAGCTGAGGTTTTTAATTGATTCCAATACCCCGCTTGTCCATTAATTCTGGCGTGAACTTCTTTTTGATAGACAAATTTCAACCGAGAACGTTCTTGAAAGGCACTATACTCCGCCTCATCAATGGCGTTAAATAATTGCTCTAAAGAATCATTACGTTGAGTTTTCAATCGATGGGCTATTTTGAATTTCCAAATAAATAATTTGTTTTGGATCTGAAAGAGTGTGGTCAACAGAACTTTATAGGTATCCAAGAAATTGACTTCTTCCTCCCAAGGGTAGCTTTCTTTTGCAAGCCTTCCATTAAGAGCAAGTTGTTTGGCCATAAAGAAGTGATCTTTACGAACCGCTTCAGCAAACTTCTCTGCTCTTTCACGATCTGAGAGGGCGGGCTGCTCAACATATTCTTTTAACGATTCATAGTCTTCCTCTACCCTCCTTTGAGCAATGGCAACCAGCTCTGAAAAAGATCGAGGATCCTTAGCATCAGCAAAATAATCAGCAACAGTATTAGCGATATATTCTTGGACCCTTGAAGATCGACCAAGATTCACCCGTTGAGCGCACGATTCTGTATGAAAGGCGGCTTGAAGTTCTAAATATAAAGCGTCAAGACTCCAAGTCGCATATTGAGTTTCAAAAGGGCTTTTCTCACCGCCTGTATTTCTTTGGTATTGAATCACCCGACAATCATCTACAATATAGTGCATCAAATCATAAAGCGATCGAAGCCCAAGAGACCGTGTCCACCAAAAGTAAAGCTCTCTTTCACTATTCACTAAGAACTGTCCCATAGTCCCATTAATTTTTATTCTATCTTCTTTTGTTATGAGTTCTGCAGCCCTAACGGCTTCTAGGCGCATTACATGGGCTCGCAAGCGATCAAACCCAATATCAGTCCATCGATTCGCTTGTCGTAACGCTTGCAGATATTCAAATCTCTCAAGGCGCTTTATAAAATCACCTTGTGCAATTTGAAAATCCCCTAATAGAGACCTTTTCAGGCTTTCATAGCTTTGGCTTCCCCATGAATAGAAACGATAACCCGTATGAATAAGAACCTGATCAATGGGAGCTACATTCTCTTGAAACAAACCATCTGCTTTGCCTTTGAAGGATTCAAATGCGTCTTTTAACGTACTTTGCAAGAGCTCTGGAACCATTCCCTCGGCCATTTTCTCATCAACAACCCAAGGTCTGGGAAATACACCGATAGGAACAATATCCTTTTCATAACTGCTAATATTCAGGAAAGGCTTGTCAAATTCACCGTGAACAACTTCACGCCGTTTCGCTTCTACCTCCATTGGAAACGTAACCCGGGGTCCTAGCTGAGGCTCACCTGACAACCCTCCAGTTATGACCCTTAAAACTTCTAGAAAAGCAAAATCAGTCATATAAAATTATCCTTTCGTCTCTCACTCCATTTTTGCAGCTTGAGAAGCGACACTTCCTTTTATCGTTGCAGATTCTTGAATGATTTTTGCAACGTAATACGAATTAATCAGAAGCGGCAAGTTCTCCACAACGGCTCGAACAGTAGCGTAAGGAATGGAATAGAAACTATCGCATGAATGAAAGAACGAGATTGCCATTCCCCCGAATGTAACCGCCCCAATCCCCCAAATGTATTTACTTGAAGTAATTCTTTGTTTAATAGAAGGCGGGTCTTGCTTAATGACACTTGATATTTGTTCCAGTTGATTCTTGAGATCCTGCTTATGGCCTGCCTCTAGCCTCGTCAGAGCCTCTTTATGTCTTTCTTCTTGAGCTTTTAAATTTTCTAACAGTGCAGCTTTAACAGTTTCAATTCTTTTCTCGTTTTCGCCTTGATTTTTGTCTAACAAACCTTTTACGAGGGCTTCAAGTTGAGGGTCTAGAACTACTGGCTTTTCTTTTTGAGGGTCTAGAACTACCGGTTTTTCTTGCTGAAGAACACCTTGTCCTCCTGCCCCACCCTCTCCTTCAACTTTCTCTACTCCCAAAAGGGGTTGCAAAAATACCATCAGAATCAAAACACCAAGCGCCGCCTTTACTGCATTTATTATTCTCACAAGAACCTCCTTTTCCTAAAACACGCTTTTCATATTTCAATCACACACAATCCCGTTGGCCTTCGCATACTCAAGCAATTGGGGTCGAATGCTTGGCTGTGCAGGGATACAAACATCATTCACAAAATCCGAAACCTCAATGTGGGTCATGCTTCGAATCATGTTTTTAACAAGCGGCACAGAAGCCGCGGACATAGATAAGGTTTGATACCCAAGACCAATGAGGGCCAAAGCTTCCAAAGGTCGGCCAGCCATTTCCCCACAGATGCTCAACGGGATTTGGGCGGCTTCACACTGATTTTGAATCAACTTCAAGAAGCTTAAAAATGTGGGCGACAACACGTCGTACTGTGCAGACATTTTGGGGTGCTCTCGATCAATGCCATAAAAAAATTGTAACAAATCATTACTGCCAACAGATAAGAAATCTACATGCGGAAACAACTGTGACAACTGGCAAACAAGGGAAGGTACTTCAATCATCGCGCCCAATCGAATGGATGTTGGAATCGGCTTTCCTTTATCACTCTCTTGCGCCATTTCATCTTCAAGGACATCTCGTGCGGCTTTAATTTGGCTCACCTCAGCAACCATTGGCAACATCAGCGTAAGCTCGCGGCCGGCACTGGCCCGAATGAGGGCTCTCAACTGATGTCTGAGCAAAGTTGGGCGATCAAGAATTGCGGCTGTTGTTCTCTTGACCATACTTGGGTTTTCAGATTTGACACGTTCGAGGTAGGGTAATACTTTATCCCCTCCAACATCCAAAGTTCGAAAAACAACAGGGTAAGTGCCGCTGCGATTTAAAATTTCTCGATACAACTTTGTCTGCTCTGCAACATTAGGGAGTTTGGGTTGCATCATAAAAGGAATTTCGGTTCGATAGAGACCCACCCCTTCGGCACCTGCCGCCTCAATGTAATCAACATCTTCCACCAAGCCAGCATTTAACTGCAAAGAAATCGAAACGCCATCCAAAGTGCAGGCGAACAAGCCGGCCATGGTTTCGCCCTGTAAATCACGGGTGCGCTGCTTATTTCTCAAGGTTTTTGTATCATATCGACGCAAAATCTCTTCGGGGGGACGAATAAATACGTACCCCTCATTTCCATCCACAAGAATTGAATCCCCTGGATTTATTTCACACAAAAAATCCTTCATACCACCTACAACAGGAATCTCTAAGGATCGAGCCACAATGGCGACATGAGACGTCTGGGATTGTTCTACAAGAAGGAGTCCCGCAAGGCGTTCTCGGTCATATTCCAACAACTCAGCAGGCCCTATGCGGTCAGCCACAAGAATCATTGGGTAATCCCACTTGCCGCGCTCAAAACTCTTCGTGCTCCCTGTCAAATATCGCTTTAAGCGAAAAGAAAGATCTTCAAAATCAATAATCCGAGCATGCCACAGAGACTGCTTTCCCTTCTTGGTGAATTTCTCTTGGATTGACTCCATCGTCCGATCAACCGCATCTAAAGCCGACAATCCATCTTGCACTTTTTCTCGCAGTTGACGCTGCCAACCTGGGTCATTGGCAAGGAGTAAGTAGACATCCAGGATTTCGCGTGATTCAACTTCAAATTGGATTGGGGACATCGAAATCGATTGCCTAAATATAAGAGACTGAATTTCATCAGTTAAATGTGTCAAAGCGCGTTCCAGACGAAACAATTCTTTTTCTTTAGATTTTCCTTTGAATTCATGCCGATCCGCTGGATTCTTCGCTCCTTCAGAATGATGGATGACCGCCCGGCCTAAACCAACACCTGTATTGAGGCTGATCCCCTCCACTTCATGGGGGAGTGAGACCCACTTTTCAGCGCTATTGTCTGTCATTTATGACTCCCTTGAACGAGGTGCCACGACCTTTGCCTTTGTTTCCCTGCCTGTCGGACTCAAGTTCATATTCACTTTACCATAAATTTTAACAAATCTTGAGCAATTCTTTAAGATATGCTCTAAGAATCCTTGTAACACGATTGGTTGATTCCTATATAACAACTATAAAGGTTATTTGTATTGAGTTAAATGATGGAGGTAAAATTGATCAAATTCGCAATGCTTCTTTCCTGTCTCCTTGTCTCAACCTGGACCTTCGCGATGGATGACACAAATCAAAATCCTGGATTCGCCCCCCCCTCTCCTGTACATTCAACTGCTTTAGAAACAGATATATTCAATGATTTTATTAACAATATCTTTGCCGTGGAACCTGACTGGGAACGCGCTAATACCTTTGTTAAGGAGAATGATTGGAAAGTTCTAGACATGATTGAATTATCTATCAGAGGTGTTAAAGAACAAATTGTTCTTCGACTTTCCTGGATGATGGATGCGGACACCTCTTTCATTGAGAAATATCCAGATATTTGTAGTTTTATCCTCCTGTTCAATTATGGTGACGAGGAGGGACGCAGTCAGCAGGTGATAAAGACAGCCATTGAGAGAAGCAAAACAACAAGCCCAATCCAAATGCTGGCTTGCCTCCATTACCAATTCACCTTTGAATCCTGCTCTGAAGACCAAGTAAGTTCATTGCGTCAACTGGCTTTAACACATCCTTATGCACAGAAAAATATGGGGTTGATAGAAGTTACACATAAAATGACTTGGTTACAAAAAGCTGCATCAGTAGGACTCCGGAAAGCACAAGCTCAATTGGCTACGTGCTACCAGCAGCAAAACAACTTATCAGAAGCAATTGAAATCTGGCACTCTCTCCTCTCATTCAAAATTCCACACCCTGAATTGATGAATGGCTGGTTTGATGATGAACCTGAAATGTTGACTTATGAAGTGCAGGATGGAGTACGCCTCAAGATGGGGTCTATTCTGACAAAAACAACCATCGTCACGTCTGTTTCTTCCACAACCCAAGAGGATTTGGTAAAGAAGCTATTTAAACAAGTTGAGCCTGCGCTTGGCTTTCTTCTTGAGGAAAGTGTTAAAAACAGCCACTCTCTCGGCTCAAGTGCCATGCAAGACCTTGGCCCCACGATTCCCTGCTATGTCGAGCCATTCCGACAAGTTACCGACTACTTATCGAAGACCCTCCTCTTGTTGGAAGCGTTTAATAGTTCTGGATTTATGGTGACGTGCTTACAATCATCCGTTCCTTTGATTCCACGTCAAGACAATGCCTCTCCGTTTGTAAAGAGTTACCGCGTTGAGTATAAAGGAAACTTCCTCGACTATCTCTCATTCGGAAAGCGAAATATTGATTTTGCTGATTTTTTGATGGATGCTGTATCTCGCCAATCGGGGTATGAGCTGTTCATCAAACGCGTGGTGATGATATATACAGACTATGATGAACTTCTCACAAACTTTCGAAGGAAATCTTTAGAGATCCAAAAGACTTGGTCTGTCACCCAGAGTGACGATGACCTAGGGCTGATCACGCGCTACGCTGGGTTCATTGATCATAATCAAATGGCTTTAGATCACCTCGATTACTTAAGATTCCTAGCGGAACACTTAATCGAGCTTCTGGTGACTGGAGCAGAATTCCGCAATAACCTATTTAGAAATGACTCAAGGTGGGCCCATTTTTAAATGATTTTACGATTACTTCTCGTTGATATGGGCCTTTAGAGCCGCTACCATGGCACGCCAATGCTCACGCGTGATGGTTTTAGTGGCAAGAGAGAGAAGCCGATCAAGAGCTTGATCGCTTGAATCCGCCAAATCGATTGGCTCATTGGTAATCTCATTGAGCCTAAAGTAGCTTAGCTTCTCTGGATCCTGGTCTTTCATGAACTCTAATTGATCATGAGCCATTTGGGACTGGACATCCATTGCCTGAATAATAACGGGCAGACTATTCGTTATGCCAACATTCCCCCCCCGCGCCATTTTTACTTCTGAAGTTGTTCCCAAAGAAACCACCATAATCTTTTCAGCATTAGGATAAGCTGCCTTAGCTTCCATGTAGGCGACCAAACTTGGGTTATTCACACCAATCCCTCCGTCGACATATACAGCTTTTCCTTTACGGTCAGCGGGCGTTAAATAGGTAGGCGCTGCAGAGGTATACCTCGCAACTTCATATAAACGCTGGTTTTGATGCTCAGGATCTCGCTTTGCGTAACGGGTTCTGAAAATCGCCAAAGATCCTGCCGTAAGGTTGTAGGCCGGTATGACGACATTTCCAATGGTATCATTGAGGGATAGGTCCCCAAATGTCCTTTTCAAAAGGGCCTCAAGGGCACTTGCATCGTATTGTGTGCCAAAAACTGTCCAGAAGACTTTTGTCGCTGAATACTTAATTGGAAAAATTGTTTTTGCAAGATCCCGATAGAGTTTAACGGCATCTGCACCAGTAAATTTTGGGCGGTCAAGTGCTGGTGTATTTAAGGCAAGAGCTAAAATGCCACCCGTCGACGTTCCAGATACGACATCAAATATTTCAGATATAGGCTTACCACATTCTTCCTCTATAGCCTGAAGAAGCCTTGCTGTATAAAGCCCTCGAGTTCCACCCCCATCCAGGGATAAAACCACAACCACCCTTTTCTTTTCATCTAGCCCTTTTTTCCCTTTCTCAATTAACCAAGCTCTCTGTTTATCTGTTAGATCGCGGCTTTTTGGCCCTGGTTTTATTGCCTTAAGCGCCCCAGAAAGAGGTTCAAGTTTTGCTTCAGGTAATATAAGCTGGGCAAGATAAGCTGTTGCAGTCTTCTCCGCGGTTTCCCTTAAAGAGGAATCTAATTCTATGTTGTGTGTGACTGCGGACCGCAGGAGCTTCATCAGCAACCTTCCGTGGAAAGGTCCCCGTTTAACTGCCTTATATTCAGGCGCTAAGGGATCCTCTTTTGGTTGAAGAGGTGTCTTCACATACAGCCCAGTTTTTTGACCTAC
Organism: Alphaproteobacteria bacterium; assembly: GCA_019746225.1. Taxonomy (NCBI): domain Bacteria; kingdom Pseudomonadati; phylum Pseudomonadota; class Alphaproteobacteria; species Alphaproteobacteria bacterium. The sequence continues at coordinate 65,458 of JAIESE010000011.1, forward strand.
TGCTTTGGCCGTGCTTTTTGCTACTTTTGTAAATTTCGTCCAATAAGAAGCATCCGTGTAGTGTTGATTATACAATGAGATAGCACTTTCAATCATCAACTCATGTAATTTCTTCTCGAGTAAATAATTTCCTTCTTCATCAAGCGTTTTTCCTTGGGTAAGCTTTTGCATAAGATCTGAAATGACAACTTTGTTAAAAGCAGCGTCATCGGTACCTTCGATTAATAACCACGTCGCTTCTGTCTTAATTAATCCTTCAAGATATGCCCCCATTGCCGGAACCGGGGCAAGCCCTGTAATCTTAGATTCATTTGCTAAATAACTCATGATAAGCTCGAGAGCTGCCTTTTCATCCATCGAAACATAGTGTTCCTCGATACTCCTTCTTAATTTCTCCCGGGGTCCCGCCCGCAGGGGTAGCACCTCTAGACTGTCCGACCGCTGTAGTTTTTTGTCAGATTTCTTTGGTTGTTTTCCGACTGACTGCTTAGGAGCGTCTTTTGAACTTTGCTGCATGGCAAATCCTGAGACGCTCATGAAAAGACTTGGGATAGCCATTAAGAAAAGGGCGAGAGTAGCTCTTGCTAGAGGGTTTAAGGATTTCATTGTTTCTCTCTTTGATAAAGTATCGTTAGTTTCCAGAATAAAAGAAACCTCTTAAAATACCATTAATCACAGGCTCAGCGCCGCTTCTCACCCCCCTCTTTTTAATCGGAATCTAAAATAACTGACTAGTCAGTCAAGAAAGTTCTTGCAATTGATTTGAATACAACATATATACTCATTAGTTGTTATTTTAATTTAAATAAATATAAGGAAAGTAAAATGTTATTTAATAAGTACAAATTAGGTTTGATTTTGACATTAATGTCGTCGGTTACTCTCGCAGAAACCCCAAATATGGACCCAGGAAGCTCGCAAAATGGTCCCCTCAAATTAAAAACGCGCGAATGGGGTTCTCAATTTGATGATGTGAAGACGATGTTTGGAGAAATCACGAATGATCGAACAAATCTTCTGAAAATTCGCACTGAAAACACAGAAAAATTTAATCAGTTATCTGCTCAAGGTGTTGTGGATATGCAGTCTTTCTTAAAAGAAGTTGATTCTCAAAATAAAAAATTCGTCCATGACATTATTGATCAAGAAGTCAAGGCTATGGGGATTGATCCCAAAACGTTCTCCGTTTTCACAATGGGGTCCATGGCCCGATGCGAAAGCGGACTCTATACCGACTTAGAAGTCTTCTTTGTTGTTAATGAAAAGACTGTTTTGATGCAATACTATATGGAACATCTCGCACAACGCCTTGCGGATCGATTCTTCCGGTTAGGCGAACATCCCGATGTGGGGGGAAAAGGCATGCGCGTTGACGAAGCCGGCAACTCTCCCTTCCATTTACACTTCGCTTCTCGATATATGAATCCTGACCTTCAAGGCAAGGTAATGCGCGAGGCCATCGCCAATCGCGACTTCAAAGCGATCCCTTTTGAAGGATGCCATATGATGTTGGTAACCCCCGAAGAACTTTCTCAGTATCACGATGTTAAATTTACCAAACAACTTCTTGAAGGGCTCACCCAAGATGATAAAATCGCCATGAAAGAAAAGCGTAAAGCAGCATTTTGGGAGGCCTATAATGCCCTTCGAAGTGATCCTGCACATGCTCATAAGTTAAGCGACGGTAAGTCAGAGGATGAACTCTATAAGCAATTAAATCTATGTGCGCGGCATTTGTATGACAATCGTAAACCTAAAGAAGCCAAGCATGCTGAGGATTTAGGGATGCGCCTGATGCGTAACGTTGCCCCTATCTACGACAAGGGTGGCATGTTTGATGAATACTGGACAAAGCGTGAAGAGATTCTCAACAGCCCAGCGACAGAAAACCCTGATAAATATGAAAGTCGCCGCCAAGAAATTGCCGCAAAGCTTCTTGTATCGGATGGTCTTAAGTACGCAACAGACCCAAGCTTCAACATGAGCGAAGGAAAGCTTGGCGAAATGATTGATTTGAAACGGGAGCTTTATCGAATTCCTGAACAAATCTTAACGAACCTTGGATTTTATTATAATGTGGGAACTCAAAATGTTATTGATATTATTCAATCTCTTAAAGAGAAAGGCGTTTTTGATGATGCCTTTGCGGGGGATGTGAAAGATCTGATGAATTTCGCGATGCAGTTAAACGTAAAACAACAAGCATTGATGAAAAAGCAAGCTTTTGACATCTATATTTCTCAAAGTAAATACGACTCAGACATGAAAGAACTAAAAGTACTTGAAACTAATGCCGTGAAGAAAATTGAGATCTTAAAGATAGCGGACGCATCAACAAAGGATCTACAAAAAGCCGAGAAAGAGTTAGCAGAGGCGACAAAAAACATTCATGATCTTGAGGGCGTTGCGCCGGGTAAAATCTTGACAGACGCGGAAGTGAATTTACTTTCAACGAAGTATATTCCTATGTTGAAAGCACTATATGACAAGGCTTTTGCTTGGGCTGGAAAAGAAGGAGACCAGGTCTTCAAAGGGTCCCTTCATCTGACCTCCACCCCTGTAGTGCTTGAAAGCGCTCCAGTAACAAAGCATGACAAGAGAGCAATGAATAAGTTTGAAGGGCCAAGAAGGCATGATTTTGGTCGAATCTTCAAAATGCTCGATGAACTACGAAAGGCTTTTGCCGCACCAGCTGCATAGGCTCAACTTTCTGGTTTGAACAAAAAAGGGGAAACTGAAAGCTTTCCCCTTTTTCTTTCTCTAATTAATTAAACGGCTTTGAAGATCTCAAACCTTGACTAGAGGACCGAAGACTATTGCTGGAAGACCTCAAATTACTTCTAGCTTCTCTTAAATTCTCTCCCCCCTCGTTTTCTCGTATATAATTTTTCAGCTGAGCGATCATAGTTTCCCACTCATTGCTCGCTATTGTTTTTTCAGCAAGACCCAAAAGGTCATCCAATGTCTTTCGGTCAGAATGAGCAAGATCAATCGGTTTTTTGATTATTTCATTAATTCTAAAGTATGTAAATTTTTCAGGACTTTTTGCAGAGTAGGTAGTCAGTTCTTGATCTACCGTTTTAGACTGTTGCTCCATGCTCTCAACAAGAGTGTCCATATTGTCTAAGAGTCCACCCTTTGATGCTTTAGGTCTTTGCAACGCTTTTGTTGTTCCGAGGGAAATAAGCATAATCTTCTCAGCATTTGGAAAGGCCTCCAAAGCTTCTTCATAGGCTACCTTACTGGGGTTGTTGGTTGTGATTCCCCCATCCACAAATAGATCCCCTGTCTCATGCTCTGCTGGAGTGAAATAGGTTGGTGCCGCAGAGGTGAATCGCGCAAGGTCATGCAAAAGGGGGTTTTCATGGGCAGGATTGCGAATCGCTTCACGCGTTTTGAAGTACTTCGTATCATGAGTTTTAATGTTATAGGCTGGAATGATGACATTTCTAAGGGTCTGGCTAAGAGTTGTTTCTCCAAACTCTTCCTTTAAGATTGACTCAAGGGCATCCGCGTCAAATTGATTTCCGTAGATCGTCTTAAGGAGTTTCTTAGCCTTAGACTGATGAGGAAAAACAGTTTCTGCAAGTCTCTCATAAAGAAGAATAACTTCCTTTGCTCTATATTTTGGTTTTCGTGTCGGGTTTGGCTCAGCTGCTGGTGTTGTTAAAGCAAGACTTAAGATGCCACCCGTTGACGCTCCGGCAATAATATCAAAGATTTGAGAAATATACCTCTGACATCTCGCTTCAATTTCTGCAAGGAGCCTTGCTGTGTACAATCCCTTTGTCCCTCCTCCATCCAAAGACAGAACCAGAACAACTTTCTTATTCCTGTTTATACCTTTTTCCCCCATAGCGATTAAGGGAGCTTTTTGACTTTCTCGCAACTCTTTGCTAAGGGGCTTAATTTTTACGTTCCTCAGAGCCTCAATGAGTGGGTCGATAGCGTCCTCTTCTAACCCCAGTGAATCAAGAAAGAATTGCGCTTGGGTGACGGCTTCTTGCAAGATATTGTCTTCCAATTTTATCTGATGCACAACCGCAGACCTCAACAATTTCATCAACAACAGTCCATGAAGAGAAATTGTCTTCTTAGCCACCCCATATTCAGGTGCTAATTCAGCGGCGTTTACAGCCCCAAGATACTGTTTCTTTTTTGATATTCTTTTCTTAACTTTTGTAACAACATTCTTTATTTTTTGTTTTGGCGATGGTTGTGAAAAGTGCTCTTTGAACAATATAATGGCACTTTCAATCATGACTTGATGTAAGGTTTTATCAAGAATATAATGACCTTCTTCCGTTAATGTCCTATTTTTCATAAGATCTTGGAGAAAAGGGTTTATAATTTCATCCTCAAATTGCCCATCACTTCTCTCGACGATAATTGGCCTCGTAACCGCATTCTTAATAACCCTATCGAGATAAGTCTCCATAGCTTTATCAATGGTTAGATTGTTAATATCACGCCTTGATAAATATAAAAGGATGAGAGACATGGCCGTTTTCTCATTCATCAAAACATGCTTTGTCTCAACGCTGTGCCTTAATCCCTTGTAAACGACGTCTTCCTGCTTACCCTGGTTTGATCTTTTTAAAGGGGACTGCATAGAATGCACCGGCAGGCTCATGCTGATGCCACACAAAGACATTACAATGACAGTAATACAAGTTTTGATGTACTTCAAACGAAACAACATAGCAAAGTCTCCAAAGGATTCCCCTATGCTAATCATAAATATGTATAGATTAAGATTTTCTTAAACCTTAGACCCGAGAACAGCTCCTACCCCGCAGCCCTTTTAGCATCTTGATTCGGGCATTTACTCTCGCTAAAAGTATTCGCTTGAGCGATGAGCTCTTGAATGATTTCTTGAGTTGTTTGCTCTTGGGTAATCATGCCAACACTTTGTCCAGCCATAAGAGACCCGTTCTCAATATCCCCATCGACAACGGCACGACGTAAAGATCCGGCCCAGAAATGCTCTATTTCTAATTGAGCTTGTTTGAGATCCATTTCGCCTGTGTCCACGCGACCGATCATTTCCTTTTGTTTTTCAAAAAATCGTCGGGTTGCATCATTCGCCAGAGCCCGAACAGGAATAACCGGAAAACGGGGGTCTAATTGGACTGAAGAGACGGCATCCCGTGCATTTGCCCTTATAAACGCTTGCTTGAACAATGGATGAGCTTGCGACTCAGTGGCACAAACAAACCGTGTCCCTAGCTGAACGCCAGAAGCGCCGAGTTCAAGATAGTTAACAATCGCTTCCCCACGACCAATCCCACCGGCAATAAAGATAGGAACATCCTTAATGACAGGCAACACCTCTTGCGCCAAAATGCTAGCAGAAACCGGTCCAACATGCCCGCCTGCCTCATTTCCTTCAATAATCAGCGCGTCAACGCCCATCTTGACTAATTTTTTTCCAAAGGCAAGGGTTGGCGTAAAACACAAAACTTTAGCCCCATATTCCTTAACCTTCGCCATCGCTGATGCAGGGGGTAATCCCCCAGCAAGCACAACATGGCTAACTTTGTTTTTTGCACAAACGTCAACCAATGCATCTAAGTCTGGGTGCATGGTGATGAGGTTCACGCCAAAGGGTCGCTTAGTCATCTGAACAGTGGCTTGAATTTCTTCATCCAGAAGATCGGGCGTCATGGCTCCTGCCGCAATGACACCGAAGCCTCCTGCGTTAGAGATAGCAGAAACGAGGTTTCGCTCCGACACCCAGGTCATGGCTCCGCCCAAAATGGCATAATCGGTTCCTAAAAAGGAACAACCCCGTTGCCATAATTGTTGTAATCTCAAGTCAAAACTCCTTGTTCCGTCTCCACGTCCAAACCATAAGCACGATGAAGAGTACGTACCGCCTCTTCTGCTAAGGACTCGTCTACTAATACACTGACTTTAATAGCAGAGCAAGAAATCACCTGTAAGGGTATTCCCATTTCTGCTAATGTTTTAAACATCAAACTTGCAATGCCAAGGCGTCGTTGCACACCAACACCCACCACCGTAATTTTGGCAACATTTGGATCCAGGATCAAGTCATCAAACGAGATCTCTTTCATTTCCTTTAACGCCTCGACAACCCTGGGGATTTCTCCCTTTTGGACCGTAAATGTTAAATCTGTCTGATCATTTATTGAAACATTTTGTACAATCATATCGATATGAACCTTCGAATTCGCCAAAACCTCAATAATATCAGCAATAACATGCGTCTCATTACACATATTCTTTATCGTCACACGTGCTTCATCGCCTTTATGGGTAATGCCGCTGACGTGCATGCTGTCGGTGAGCATTTTTTCTGGTACAATGCGTGTGCCCGACTCTTCATGAAAGCTTGACAGAACTTGCACATGAACCTGATGAACCATCGCGGTTTCAACAGACCGAGTCTGTAGGACTTTTGCTCCTTGAGCGCTCAACTCAAACATTTCCTCATAGGTAATTTCTTTGAGCTTTCTTGCTTTGGGCACGATGCGCGGATCAGCTGTGTAAACTCCGGTGACGTCTGTGTAGATATCGCAGCGATCCGCCTTTAAAGCGGCCGCTAAGGCCACGGCTGTTGTGTCAGACCCACCCCGCCCCAAAGTAGTGAGCCGTCCATCTGGGGCAAGGCCTTGGAATCCAGCAATCACTGGGATCATCCCATTTGACCAACATTCCTCGAGCTGAGTCGGGTCAATATGCTTTATGCGAGCACTTCCATGAAAATGATCCGTTAGAATGGGAATTTGCCACGCAAGGAGCGAACGTGCGGGAATGCCAATTTGGTTGAGGGCCAGAGCCAACAAACCACTTGTGATTTGCTCTCCGGCCGCAATAATCACATCATATTCCGAGGATTGAGAAGGGCCCGCCAGGGATTGTGCATAGCCAACCAAACGGTTCGTCACCCCAGCCATGGCAGAGACAACAACGGCAACATGATGGCCAGCATCAACTTCCTTCTTAATTTTTAAGGATACGGCTTCCAGACGCGCAATATCTGCAACAGAAGTTCCCCCAAATTTTTGAACAATGCGTGCCATTTTCCCCGCGATATTTTTTGTGTAGTCTTGTAAGTTAAGAGAATAGAACTTACCTATTCTTAACCCGTCAAGGAAAAACACACAAGTCATGACGCAACCTACACCCCCCCATTCTTCCATAGATATTTCAGAGATTCAACGGTTTAGCAAAATTGCATCCCAATGGTGGGATGAAAATGGCCCTTTCAAACCCCTCCATCAACTGAATCCCACCCGCATTCGCTACATTCGAGACTGTTTGCTCTCCCATTTTCAAAAAGAGCCATCCCAAGACAAACCTTTGACTGGATTGACGATTCTGGACATTGGCTGTGGGGGCGGGCTTGTGGCAGAACCGTTGACGCGCCTGGGGGCTACAGTGACGGGCATTGATGCAAGCCAGGAAGCCATTGAAGTGGCAACGGCCCATGCTGCCATGATGGATCTACCCATTACCTATATATGCACATCGGCTGAAGAGCTCACCACAAAAGGAAAGGTGTTTGATGTAGTGCTTGCCCTTGAAATTGTAGAGCATGTGGCCGATGTGCCGGGGTTCTTAAAAACCTGCACACAGCTTGTCTCTCCCAAAGGGGCTCTTATCCTGTCCACCCTTAATCGGACTTGGAAAGCTTATGCTTTTGCCATTGTGGGCGCCGAATATATCATGCGCCTCCTGCCAAAAGGCACCCATGACTGGGATAAATTTCTAACCCCCGCCGAACTCGCCACCACTTTGCGACCTCTCGGATTTTCTTTTGCAGATTTAAAAGGCATGTCTTACACACCCCTTAAAGAACAGTGGCATTTAACAACTGATCTTGATGTGAATTATTTGGGGTATGCGAAAAGGGGCCTGTGAATAAGATCGCTTATTCCTTCTCTCGAGGTTTAATGGTTGCATAATTAAATTGCAAAATGTCCCGTCTCTCGGAGTCCCTCTCTTTAATTTCAAAGACTCTCCCGACTCTAAGGATTCCCCTACCATCAATAACGAAACTGTTATTGTAATCTTGATGGGGATATAGTTTGTTATGCTCTAATTGCTTAATAAACCGATCCCTCTCAGCTACTGTTCTTGGTTTATACCCCTCGTCCTCGCTCGATTCATCATCCTTTGTCTCGTCGACACTATCAGAACCTGGAACAACCCATCCGTTCTCCTCTGCAAGTTTTGTCAAAGGACATTTCATGTAAACGGTAACTTCATCGAGGTTAAGTGCATCGAGGTCAATAGGCGACTCCGTCTTTGAATCAATGAACTCGCACAACTCAACAACAGCTTTCTCATTTTCCTCTAGAGTGAAAAAGTCCAGTCCATTTGCATATCTTTTTTCTCCAAACGACCGTTCATCCTCACTTTTTTCAGAGTCAAATTCATCTTTCTTATATCCAAATTCAATTCTTACATTCACTCTTGCTGGGAAGGAATTAATAAATAAGATAGTATTGGCATTTAAGGCTTTGCCACCCCTCGTATCTTCATTCTCATCCTCCGCGCAAATCCCTGCAAAGGATAGTAAGAATGCAATTGTAAGCGCATAACTAAGTTTACAAGTGGAGTGAAATTCCATGGTATACCCTCTATTTCTGCTAGTTTTTATTCACCATCACCCTAAATTAAGTTATTTTTGGAGTCAATTTATTTATATATCCGTCAGTTTTTGACCTCACTTTATATTTCCTAAAAAACAAAAATTGATACATAATGATCTTCATTTTTCTATTATTCCTTATACTTACTCACTAAGAAAGGATAAACACTCATCCTGTTTTAGTGAAAAAATGCATTAAAAGAGAAGGAGCCATCTACAAAACACATCCCAATCCCCTAGAACCCGAAAAAAACCATTTCTATGAAAACAAAGAGCACGAATTTATGTTTTTATGAAATCAATTTTGTTTACAATTAAAGTTTTCTACACAACCCCATCACCATTGGCTCTTTACAAAGGATTTTTCCATTGGTATATGTTAGTTAAAATAACCTATATTTACATACAATTTATCGAAGGAATTAAAAATGAAATTAGTATATTTAGTTCTAGGACTATTTGTCGGTATAAACCAGATTTCTCATACTTATGGGACAGATGGCACGAAAGATTCCCCAGAAGGCACCTCCTTAACTCAAAATAAACAAGTTTCACCTCCGCCCCCAGAACCTTTAACACTTCGCGAGCAAGTTGATGATGTGTTTTTTGATTATGACGAAGGCAAACCCGAAGCGACGTGCTTTGCTGCCTTAACAGCACTGGAACCCCAGCTTCTAGATGATAATATAAACGACGTATATTTAGAACGTATGGAAGCTGCAATTTTAGCTTTCCATCTATCTAAGCCTGAATTTTCTTTAAATCTTCTGAAGAAAAATATCACTTCAAATTCTAGTCCCTTTTCCGACAGGGTGACATCCCTTGTGCTTGCTTACTTTTCCAAAGCCGCGGAAAACGATTGGGTTGTCCAAATGCTTAATCCCTTAAATAACTACTTCTTAGAGAAATGCCCTCAAAAGGACTGTGAAATTGATGTTGCATCAACAATGTCCCTTGTCATGTTAAACTGTAAAATGGGCCTGGAAGAACAAGGCGAAAAAGTATGGGCTGGTCGTTGGAAGCTCCCATCAGATGAGCTTTTAGATGGCGGTTGGCATTCATTCGTTCATGAAACTTGCCCTGATGTTCCTGTCGTTTTGAACCTAAAGAATGATTCAAATCCTTTCGTTTCCAAAACCTTAGCGTTCTTACCCCACTGGGAGGTTTTCATGGAAACCCGAACAATAAAAGAAATCAATAAAGTGGCAAAAAAAAGAATAGCGTTAAATTTAGAAGCAGAACTGATGTTAAACACCTTGGTTGCAATTGGATTATGAGTAGGTGAAGAGGTTTAGAAATTCGTTACAATAAGCAGGATCACTGGGCCTGGAATCAACCATTCAGATCCTTTTTTAGGCCTATTGCCCTTTTCATTCTGACCTATTGCGTTGGCACCTTCGCGACAAACGCCATGGAAGAGCAATTGGGTGAACAAGGGAACTCACCCAACTTTCCGGTGATTTATTCCGTGCGGCAAACTTCTGATGATCCCAACCTCCTTGCTGTCCGCCTAAATCCCGTGCCACCTGAAGGCGGACCTTTTACTTTACGTTTTTTCACTTCTGGCATCCCCTCTCAAGTAGAGAATTTGACCTGTGATAGCAAAGAAGTTCAGGAGGAAGAAGGAACATGGCTTATTCCAGAGAAGACACAAAATCTTCATTGGCAGGTTCGTCTGAAAGGTTCAGAATCGCCTGTCTCCTCACAACAATGTGTCCGGAATGGAGCGTCGTTCATTTTGTGTGAACCTTCAGCCCTGCCGCGGTTCAAAAATCTTCATGGTGGTGAATTCCTAAAAGTGTTATCTGACGGTATACAACCCACTTATTCTGAACAAAATCCGTCTTACGGCCACCCCCTTCCTAACGAATCTCAACCCCCTCTCTTTTCCTTACAAAACTTCACAAAACTTGGAACATTAACACAAAGCGGTGTCAACCTAACCTATCTTTTGGATGATTCAACTTCATTTTCCCTCGTGCCGGATATGAAGGCGCTTCTTCCTGGTCTTGTCTGGTTAAAAAATGTCAGTCAGGTCAACGAAGAGCAAACCTTCACCTTCGGTTGGTGTAAAGGCTCACCGGAAAATCGTTCCGTGGATGGTGCTGCTGGAAGTAGTGTTTTACTTGTGAATTATTGTTCTTCTGAGATCGAAGACATACAGGTTGCCCTTTACACGGCCTTGCATGAATCATTTCATCAGTTTCAAACGTACTACCCGTCTGCTCCCTCATGGGCACAAGAAAGTCTTGCAAGCTACTATGGCGTTATCGCATTGAGAATTTCAATGCTCCCCGGACACGCCCGGGTTCTGAACATAAAATTTCAGAAAGCCGGCGAAAAATTTCTAAGCGGCCTTCTCTTGATCAACGCGCAAGTGAATAGTGGCAATCGAACGGACTACGGGGCTTTCTATACGAAAGGGATTTCCTTTTGGGCAAAATTGAATTCCCTCTTAGAGAGTCGAAACGACACTCTCGATGCTCATCTTTATGAAATTTTAAATATGAAATACGACAATGGCGATCCTATCGAACTCGCCCAAATTCTTGGCCTATCTGCTGAGACATGGCAATTTGTACGTAATAGGTATCTTGATTAACCTTTATTATAGTAAAGTTTACCTATGGATAATCCAAATTGGTTCACTGACAGATGGGAAACAACCACAACGTGAGCAATTTCTGGTCTCTTCCCCTTCAAATTCTCTTTCATGACCTTAAATCAACTCAAGAAGGTTTAACCAAGGCGCAAAGCATCAAGCGCCGCAAAGAATTTGGACCCAATATCTTTGAGCTCCACGCCAAGAAATCTCTTCTTCGCTTGTATCTAGCCAGATTCCAAAGTCCTTTGATCATTTTGCTTTTGATAGCAGCGGCGATCTCTGCTGTTGTTCATGACCTTCACAGCGCTGTCTTGATCACCCTTATGGTTCTCTTAAGCATCTCAATTGATGCTGTTCAGGAATTTCGGGCGAGCAACGCGGCAGAATCCTTAAAGCAGTCTGTAGCCTTACGAGCGCTTGTTCTTCGAGATGGACAAAAAATTGAGATTCCTATTGAAAATTTAGTTCCAGGAGACATTGTTTATCTTTCAGCGGGAGATCTTGTCCCGGCCGATGGTCGTCTTTTGGACACCAAAGATTTGTTTATCAATCAATCTCTCCTGACAGGAGAAAGTTACCCTGTTGAAAAGAATGCGCAAGATCTTAAAGTTTCTGAGGACACCCTGACCAGCGCAACAAATTCTGTATTCATGGGAACTTCCATTTTAACGGGACAAGGGCATTATGTTGTATGTCACACAGGCAAACATTCCGCTCTTGGAGAAATAGCAGCGACGCTTACCACACAAGCGCCCCCTACCGAATTTGAAATCGGAACACGAGCATTTGGCCTCCTTCTCATGCGCCTTATTCTTTTCCTCATCATTTTTGTTTTCTTAAGCAACATTTTCTTCTATCGCCCCTGGCTTGAAACCACTTTATTTGCTCTTGCCCTTGGCGTCGGACTTGCGCCAGAGTTTTTGCCAATGGTTGTTTCCATAACGCTTGCACGAGGGGCTGTTCGCATGGCCCGAAAAAAAGTGATCGTGAAAAGACTCTCCAGCATCCATGACTTCGGGAGTATGGATATTCTTTGTCTGGACAAAACGGGCACGCTCACAGAAGCCAAAATACAACTGGCGCAACACCTTGACCTGCAAGGACAACAAAGCGACCATATTTTGGAAATCGCCTATCTGAATAGCTATTTTGAAACTGGTTTGAAAAGCCCCTTAGATGAAGCCATATTGTCTCATAAGCATTTAAAGGTCGAGCCTTGGGAAAAGATTGACGAAATCCCTTTTGATTTTGAACGACGTCGCGTTTCTGTTTTGGTTGACAATGGGAAGAAGCGGCTCCTTTTAGTCAAAGGAGCCCCTGAAGATATTTTAGCAATCTCAACTCATTTTGAAGATGAAGCCAAGACGGCAAAGCCGAAAACTTTCAAAAAAGGCGATCGTGATCGGATCAACGCTCAGTTTGAAAGTTTGAGCCAACAGGGTTTGCGCGTCCTGGGAATTGCGTGGCGAGAAGTTCCCAAAACCCATAATCATGCAGTTATTCATGATGAAAGCGGTCTTACATTTTCAGGCTTTGCGACCTTTTATGATCCCCCTAAAAAAAGTGCTGAAGAAGCATTAAGAAAGCTTCAAGAAAATGGGGTGATCCTCAAAATCGTGACCGGGGATAATGAATTGGTTACCCAGCATGTATGCCAAGAACTCAAAATTCCGATCACGGGTCTTTTAATGGGTCATGAAATTGACCACCTCGACAACCCAACATTAATGGCAAAAATGAATAAGACAAATATCTTCTGCCGGGTCAATCCTACCCAAAAAAATCGTATTATTACCCTGTTAAAACAAATGGGGCATGTGGTTGGCTTTATGGGTGATGGGATTAACGATGCCCCGTCTCTTCATAGCGCAAATGTCGCTGTTTCTGTTGATACAGCCGTAGATGTTGCTAAGCAAGCAGCCGACATCATTCTCTTAGAACAAGATTTGAATGTTCTTTATGAAGGGATTATCGAAGGACGGACCACCTACGGGAACATCATGAAATACATCATGATGATGACAAGTTCAAATTTCGGTAATGTGATCAGCATGGCAGGAGCGGCGCTTTTCCTTCCCTTTTTGCCCATGTTGCCAACACAAATTCTCCTCAATAATTTGCTTTATGATTTTTCTGAAATTGCCATACCTCTCGATAATGTAGACAAATCCTTTTTGGAAAAGCCCCATCGCTGGAACATATCTTTTATCAGAAACTTTATGTTTATGATGGGGCCCATTAGTTCGGTATTTGATTTTCTGACTTTCGGGATTTTATTATATGTGTTCAAAGCTTCAGAGGCGCTCTTTCAAACAGGGTGGTTCATCGAATCTTTGGCAACGCAAATTCTGGTGATCTTTATCATTCGAACCCGCTTGTCGCCTTTGAAAAGCAAACCCAGCCCTATTTTAGCAATCTCAAGTATCTTTCTTGTTTGCCTTGGTGTCCTCATTCCGTTCACCCCCCTTGGCACTTACTTCAATTTTGTGCCCCTGCCGACCAATTTTTTCATCATGCTTGGCGTCCTTTGTTTGTCCTACCTATTGCTTGCAGAAGTGGGAAAACGAATATTCTATTCCTACAGTCGAAATTAAAAAAAGGCCCCAATATGGGGCCTCGTTTAATGAAGAAAGAGTGGGGCTACCCCTTCAAGATATTGGGGAATCCACTACGCTCCGCGACTTCTTCGTAGTCTTTGAGCTTGCCTTCAAACAAAGCACTCTGGGTGGCATTCGCGACCACAAAAATGTGCGTCGCCACCGTGTCAATAAAGGCTCGATCGTGGCTAACAAAAAGGATCGTTCCTTTAAATTCAGCCAAGGTGGAGGCCAAAATATCCGCACTTGCCATGTCCAAATGGTTTGTCGGCTCGTCGAGGATGAGGAAGTTGGCTTGCTGAGCCAGAAGGCAACACAAGCTCACGCGGTTTTTCTCACCTCCTGAGAGCACGCTCACCTTCTTGAAGACATCATCCTTTTGCAACAAAAATTGCCCGAGGAGGCTGCGCACATTTTGCTCAGAAAGCTCCGGATTTGCCCGCAACACATTTTCCAAGGCGGTCCCTTTTGAGTCCAGGCTGTCCAAGTGATTTTGGGCATGATACCCGAGCATCACGTTATGACCCAGCTCCAGCTCCCCTTGAATCAAGGGTAGACTGCTGGCCAAGGTTTTCACCAACGTCGATTTACCAACGCCGTTCGCCCCGATAATGGCGATACGCTGGCCTCTTTGAATTGACAAATTGAGATTCTTTGCAATGGGTGTTGTATACCCCACAGTTGCCTTATTCATCTTCAACACTTGCTTCCCACTCGGAGCTGCAATCTTCAAATTAGCAGAAATCACCCGTTGGGCTTGAGGAAGTCTCAAAGCACTTTCCTCCTCTTTCAACTTGTCGATCTGCTTTTGACGACTTTGCGCTTGGGCAGCTTTGGAAGCTTTGGCACCAAAACGATCAACGAATAGTTGAAGATGGGCTTGCTTCTGCTGCAACCCCTTCGCTTGGGCTTCTGTTTGCAAATTCACAAGATCCCGCTGGGCCACAAACTGATCATAATTTCCCGTATAGGCAGTCAATGACCCTTGTTGCAAATGGAGTGTGATGGTTGCCAAACGATTGAGCAGAGCCCGATCGTGTGAAACAAACAACAAAGTCCCTTCAAAGGTTTGCAGATAATTCTCCAACCACACCAAACTTGGCAAGTCCAAGTGGTTTGTTGGCTCATCAAGGATGAGAAAGTTCGGGTTATTCACCAGAATCTTGGCCAACTCCAACCGCATGCGCCACCCACCGGAAAGCTCTAAAGGATTTTGATCGAATTGGGATGTTGAAAAGCCCAGACCAACAAGGTACTTTTTCGCCTCAGACTCAACCTCATACCCGCGCAGCTCTTGAAACTCTGCTTCCGCTTTGTCGTAAGCCTCATAAAGCTCATCGCTATAGTTCTCAGCCATTTCAGCCAGATACCGGTCACGAATTTTACCAACAGCTCGCACGCGAATCGCCCCTTCCAGACATTCCGCTAAAACGGTTGGTTCTGGATGAGGGCTTGGTTCTTGAGGCAAATAGCCGAGCACCAGGCCTTTTGGCTTAATAAGCGTGCCTTCATCAGCATCATCTAAACCACACAAGATATTTAACAGGGTTGATTTTCCTGCACCATTATCCCCAACAAGGGCAATATGCTCCCCTTGTGGAAAATGGTACGATACATCATCCAGGACAGCTCTGCCGCCGAGACGTTTCACAATATTTTGAACATAAATCATAATGCAATTCCTAATCACATTCTTTGCCATATATTTCAGGCAACAGAATCGTTATCAATTCTAGTGGATGTACCGTAATAGAGATTATTAGGCACACGTGCCTTTCAGCCGTGTGCGACGCTATCCTGTGATGCTAAATCCTCGAGCAACCATAATCAGCTTCCTTGTTCGATAATTCTTTACTTTATGTATGTAGTGATTTTTTTTCTCCTGTCAAGAGGACATACGTAAAAACCCCCCTGTTGACGGCGGCATTTCAAGCACGGTAAGCTAAAAAAATGAAGAAAAAAAATTCTCACATTTCACACTTCACCCTATTATCTCCCCCTCGGATGACTCCCATTCCTTATATATTCAATAAAACAATGGACTTTAGGTCATTGATGGAAAAATATTTTCAAAAAACAGCATTTGGTTAGAAGGATATCAAAAATGATTTTTAATAACCTCAATAATAACCCAGACCCCTTACAACCTTCGCTAATCAGCTTATTTCTTAACCTTAATATCAAACGTATTTCCCTTATTATCCCCTTACTTCTTTCTATCTGGTTCACAGTCCCCCTCTCCGCCGCTGATGGGAGTTATGGAATGTATCGCACCGACCAACACAGAGCTAATGTGATTGGTCCACAGTTTGTCAACGATGAACTTTTAGATGATAATAGCATCAGAATCTCCTCCGATGATCGTCGCCTTGATTATACCCTCCCAACCAACGTAGATGAACTCAGGTTATTTCTGAATAGTTCCACAGAAAAAGACCTTGAAGAATTTGGTAGTCGCCAAAAAGATGGAGGGAAAGTTTTGTTCACCATCTTCGAACAGTATTTCCAGATTCCCCTTAAAGATCGACTCTTTAGTAAAAACAAATTCTACCTCGTTCCTCACCCCAGAAAGCTTAACCATGCTTTAGACTTTATTCTTTGGGCCCCCTACTTAACAGCCTTACGAACTTCTGCAAAACTTGGGTTTTTGCCGGCTGTTAGGATCCTTGCCCACAACAGTTTTTTGTTCATTGAATATAACGCTGAAAAGGAAGCCTCCCCCTTACCTGATGATCAAGAAATCCTTAAAGAATTTCTAAAGAATCAACCCATAGATGATTTAGGGCGCAGTGCCTTTTTTACCCCGCATGGCGCGAAGCTTCTCTATGATTTTTTCTTTACTTATTTTGCTTATCCGAGAGACTCAAGAGCGTTTGTGCACCCTGAATTTGCACAGTCCGTTGAGGAATTAAAGACCAAAGAACCGGGAAGATTAGTTCGCAATTACCCTTCTGGAAAGGCAGCAGTCCAAGTCAAAATCGCAGAGACCGATGAGCATTTCAAGCTTTGCAAATTAGCCCTTTTTATAGCTTCCTGGCTCCATCACCCCAAAGCGCAAAGTTTTATCGACCGAAATCCCGATTTCTTCCCTGACAATAGAAAACCGTACCCCTTTGTAAATAGTTTTGTAGATCTTCAAACTGACAAGGCCCTTCTCCTTTCATTAAAAAATATGTACTTGGAAGATAAATGCCTAGCTAGCGCCAGGTATGTCTTACAGAAATTAATTTCTTTATGCCTAAAGGACCTCACTTCTTTACCCCCCATGCTTGTCGAAATGAACTCATTTTTTCACTCGACACAAACGATTGAGGGATTCTTAACTTCTGAACAACTAACGTCAATTCCTGAAAGACTTGACCCCATATTTGATACCGATGGCTTCGCCGAAATCGACAAGCTGAAGACCCTATGTTCATTAATAAATGAGTATAAAACCATACTCAGCGTGGAGTTAGAGAGCAAGAGACAAGCAGGCGAGAATAGTGCTCGATTATATGGGGTAGGGCGAGCAGAATATTCACAAGATTTGTCCAAGAAATTAGCCTATTACACTGACTTTAAAGATCATTATCTTTTCTATTTTCGAGTTTTCGGAGATGATGTCCCCCTAGAAGACTATAGACTTGCAAGTGATCGGTTCTTTGAAGCTGCCCAAGATCTTGTCGTCACAGCCAAACAAGTATCCGTGCCTGACCAAGAAGCTTACGAAAAGCTCAAGACAGAATTGTATCGCTTAGGTACTGAATTCACAAAAAGGGTTTTCACTTTTTATGGGGACGAACAACCGCCAAGATTGGCTGTAGAGGAATACCTTAGGTTTGCCAAAAAATATTCTGATGCTTTATGTGCAATCTCACAGGATAAAGAGTTAAAAGCATATGCCTGGCGACTCGTAAAATCAAATCTGCAAACCTATATGGCTCAGAAAGACCAAGCTCATTCAACATTTTCTGCAATTGACTTTTATCAACTCTATACCTTGTTCAAGGCGCTTGGCGACCATATGGATGCTTCCCCGTCAAATGATGATGAAAGATTAAAACACTATGGTGAGGCCTTTAAAAATTTAGATGATTATTTTAAACAGGGTAAAACAATGGAAGAGCGACGAGACGCTGCTCAAGCCTACCTATCTGTCGCCAGCATCATAAGCAGTTCCAAAAACAGAAAACTGGTGAAAGTTTATTGCAAAAGATCAACCGACCTTGTTGATGAAATCATGTCAGATTCAATTGCAAAAGTTCAAATGAACTACTTTTTTGAAGCGAAACGGATCTTAACTGAAGCCATGATTTTGAACCAAGGGGAACATCTTTTTGTCGATGAATGCTATACAACTCTTGCAAATTACATTGACTGTTGGATTGCTGAGCACGAAACAAAAGCTTTATTATCCGGTCCGAATATAAGGGTGGCAGAATCAGATTATAAAATTGTTTATGAGGCATTTATGCTCGTTACTCCATATTTGAAACATAACCCCGCTCTTGAACTTAATTGCTATTTAAAGGCTTTAGACTTTTATACACAATCCCTTCCAAGGTCTGAGGAGCTTAGTGAGGAACAACGAAGGCACCTTATCAAATTGTGTTTTGACTTTGGAGACACGGTCACAGATCCATTAGGAAGGGCCCGTTTATATAAGAAGGGCATGGAAGGATCAGCTGCCCTTCATAAGCTTCAAAAAGTAAAAACTTCGAGGCAAGAACTCCTTGCAGAATATACATATTATATAAGGCGGGCTCTAGACGCTGGCATACCAGAACCAACTTACGACCTTTACTGGAAAAATATAAGATACATGGCAGAGGCCGCAAAAGAAGCTGCTTTTTGCTCAGACAATGAGACGATGCTAAAATGGTGCAAGGGTGCTTTAGAATATGCCCATGAATTAGAAATAGTATTACCGCACCCCTATTACCCTCCTCCCAAACTTTATGGTCTCATTGAGTTGCTTGACGAGATTATTCGCTGTCATCCCCCAGAGCGAGAACGAACAAAAGACTCCACTCAACGGAGTCAAGAACTTGTCCAACACGGTGTTCGAGTAAAATCAGCTCATCAAATTATTGAAGAAAGTTTACCTACATTATCAGAAACCGTGAAATCTACAAAGAATCCTCGTCTACCCGTCTATTTGAAGAAAGCCCTTGGATTGTTTGGTGGTTTGCCAAGAAAAGCGCGCGGGCTGGCAATTGGTACAACTCATCATCGCAGAGTCCTCGATACGACTTCCAAAGACATAGTACAGATACTAGAAACAGACAAAGAAGATTTACTCAGCCTAACTGCTTCTCTTAAAGAGAAAGCCGGCGCATTGAGAAGAGCAGTGAAGACAGATTCTGAAGATAGCGCTCTGGACCTTGACAAAACAAACCAATTATTAAGAGCTGGCATCCTTTACGAAAATAGAGCAAAGGCTTTAGGGCTCCTTGCTTCTGATGCTGTCTTTAAGGCCACTTACCTTGCTTATAAAGATCTGTATTTTTTAATATCAACAAAGATTTGGCCCAATTTCTTAACGCAAGTGAAAGAGACCGTGAAAGCCATTTCTGATTTTCATGAGAAACTGCAAACAACTCACTTTACCCATGCACCTACTTTGATCATTGCAAAACGAACAAAGCAAAACATCCAAGGTTTGCTGAAAACCGTTTCAGAAGTTGAGCTTATCGATGGTTTTGATTTTGTATTTAATCCAATGGACCCCATCGCCCCTACCCTATCTGAATTGGGGGAAGAGTTCCATGAACTGTATCTCGAAGCTCTAGAAATTGATCAAAAAGTCTTCGAGGTGCAGAAACGCACAAATGACATACTGGGAGCTACCTTACATGAAAAACTTGCAATCGCTTTGAGAGGGGCATCTTCCTTTATTTCAAAGACCATCGACCATCCAGATTGGAAACCCGCAGATGAGACTGAGGAAGAAACAGCATATAAGTGGGCTTATGAATTTCAAACCTTAGTTCTACGTTATGCGCCTTGGAACGAAAATATATGGAATACGTTTGATCAAGCTCTTAAATATCATTTAAATTCTCTCGAATGTCCCCACACACGGGAGAAAAATCCTTCTCTTTTATCAAAAGCCTATTACCAAAGAGCCAGCGAACTGAAGGTTGAAGCTGAGGGAATTTGCCCGTTCGATCAGGAAGGTAATCTTTTAAGAGATAAAGAGAATTCTCTTCATCAATATGTCTTCTTAACCTATCTGTGTGCAAACGTAACTCAAAAATGGGTTGATAGCCTTGATAGAAACACCTTCCTAAAGAACTTCGAAATGGCTGCCGAAAATCATATAAATGCATACCTTGTCCTAAGAAAAGCGAAAAAAACAAAGTGTCCTGCTTATTCCGAAAATAGGACAGCCCTAGAGCAGCTTCGCCTTATCGGGCTGTATACCATAAACCAACAGAGTCAACTTGACGTCCAATGGTTATTGGTTGATGTTTTAGGAGATTTTGTCACTTTTGCAGCAAAGTACTTAAAGGATGCATCGAAGCTGCAAAAGAACCCATCTGATCTCATTGGACTGGCCAAATGTAGCTTTGACACGGCTACTTGCAGACGTGATCCAAAAGCTAGATACACCCACTTTCTAAAGTGTTTTGACTACGCCGAAGAGTTTTTAAAGCCTTTTGGTGAGAAATCCGTTCTTGATTCCGAAGCAAAATTTCTCATAAATGATGAGATGACGGACTTTCTGGGGATCTGCCGCTCTTTTACAGAAATGTTTCTAGTTGGGGCTAAGAATGCCCCCCAACTTAATGAAGCCCAAGACATTCTATGGAGAATCACCGAACAGCTCACCAGAGTCGGGATAAATGTCTTACCGGTAAGAGATCTTTCGTGGGATGACGTGACTTATTTTGAAATAACCAAAATCGCACTGTTAGAATTTTCTCAAGCTAAAAATGGCTACACTCCAATGCAAAGCGGCTTTAGCACCCCAAACACGCCTCTCACTTCTCCCCGGCCTATAACCTCACCTCGCCCAGGAGTCTATAAAAAGAAAGAAAAACATTTTAAAGACGCAGAAGAACTCACAAGAAAACTTGAAGCTGAAAGACTCGCAAGGTTATCGACGGAATCAAGCTCAAATAAGGCGATTCCTCCTCGAGTGCGCTCAAGAAAAGGCTCAGATGTTGAAAGCGACTTACCCAGCGCTCCTTCAAGTCCAGTCGTGAGTAGAGCCCAAGCTGGCCGGACCAGAAGCAACAGTGTAGATTCGAGTTCTCAGGATAGAATAGAAACTTTGCAAAAATCACCTTTAAAACCCAAAGCTAGGGAAGATCAGGCAAATCAAGCAAAAGGAGCATCTCGGGTACCAAGAGTAAAACTGGCAAATATGAGCCCACAGCTTTCACCTCAAAAGCAAGAGACTCCCAGGAATTCGAAGACGCCAAGAACGCCAACAACGCCGGGTGGGGGTACACAAACTCCAACGACACCAAAATCTCCAAAGGAAGAAGCAGCCTCCCCAATTTCACGGTCTAGCCCCCCTAAAGTTGACTGGTACAGTGCCCCCCAGGGAAACCCCGAAGGACTCACATTCTTAGGAAGAATTGTTGATCTTACAAAAAGACGCAAGAAAACTGAGATGATCATCTCTCCTTCATTACGTGCCGATACAAAAAAGAACGACAAAAAGAGCGAGAGACCAAAAAGTACTGGATCCACTGACCGTCTATCTTCCAGAACGAGTCCTAGAATCTCTGGGGCAAGGAGTAAGGATATCATCACTCCTAACGTAAGAAAATCCGATGAGACGACTAAATTTAAAGATGGATAGGTGACACCCCGTTGACGTCCGTGTTTCCGGCACGTTAGGGTTAATACATGAAACCCATCGCTCCCTACACCGGTGCCCCGTCCCTCTGGGATTTGATTCGTTATTTCCTCTACCTGGGGAGTGTCGGCTTTGGGGGACCGTTCGCCCTCATTGGCTATATTCGCCGAGACCTCATGGAAAAGCGGGGATGGATTAGCCATGCGGAATTCTTGAATGGACTTGCGCTCGCAAGTCTATGCCCGGGACCACTTGCCACACAGCTCGCCATATATATTGGATGGACACATGCCCGTATAGTTGGTGCAGCAGCAGTTCTGATCGCCTTTACACTGCCTGCCTTTTTACTCATTCTAGGAATTGCTATCGCCTATCCCCATTATGGAGATGTTGGGTGGGCCCGCTCTCTCCTTTATGGAATCTCTCCGGCCGTTATTGCTATTGTTCTTCGCAATGCCTATCAATTATCAAAAATGATTGTAGCTGGCGACGCTTGGTTATGGGCTTTATTTGCGGGTAATGTTGGTATCGCCGCTGCCACTTCCATTCCCATTTATTGGGCGATTCTCGCATCTGGGTTTTTGGTCTGGATGATCAAGGCGCCGCCCCGATTCATTTCTGCTTCCCTCTTCTTGCCCTTTGGTATCAGTATTGAAGCACTCAGTAGCAACCATCTTTCTTTCAAGCTCTTTTTCTATTTTGCTTGGGCCGGCACGGTCGTATTTGGCAGTGGGTATGCAATCATTCCGTTTATTCACGAGGGGGTGATTCACACCTATCACTGGATTACGGAGCGTCAATTCATTGATGCCATCAGTATCGGTATGATCACACCAGGCCCCATTGTCTTGGCTATTACCTTCATTGGATATTTGATTGCCGGAATTAAGGGCGCATTTGCCGCAACCTTTGGGATCTTTTTGCCCTGTTTCTTATGTGTGATTATCTTCGCTCCTCACTTTCATCGCGTCGCGCACCACGAGGGACTTAAGGCCTTTGTTCAAGGTATAACCATCGCCGTTTCTGGCGTCATTACGGGAGCTACTTTATCTCTTGGAAGAAGCGCCATCATAGACGTTTTCACCCTTCTCATCTTTATTGCTACTGGCGTTGCCCTTATAAAATTTAAAAAAATTCGCGAACCTGTGTGGCTCCTCCTTGCGGGGAGTGTTGGGATTTTGGTAAAGTCTATTATTGGGTAACAATCGAGGATAACAATTAAGTGAACCCAAAACAAACCAATATGGTTTTGAAATCAAGTTACGTGCCATTTCCGCCTGAAAAGACGACCGTTTTTTCATCATTGGTAGCCCTCATCCTTTTTGCCCTCTTTACTTTTTCCATCGTCTCTACGGGGGCCATGGAGGAGAAAGCTATTGTCCTTCATGAATTTAATATTGGAGGCGAAACTTACATTGCCGGGGGAAATGTTGGACATTCCCTGTTGGATTTACTAAAGCTTGAAGAAGCCTTAGAAGAGGATGGAACAAAGAAGGAAGGTAAAGCCCACAAGCAGTCTCCAAAAACTTACCATCTAGCCTTAAGCCCACGAACCTACCCTTCTACGCCAACGAAAACTGAAAAGCCAAAGGATTTTACCTCTCCTGAATCCAAGAAAGCAAAGCTCAAAAAACTATTTTCGGAAGGCTCCGATCAGGAGAACCAAAGTTTCCTTGTCGCCGACAATAATGGCGCCAAGATGGCTTTCAAATTTTTTCAAAGCTACTTCCGAGACGTGCCCCAAAAAGATCGCGTCTATCTCCAACATAAGAATAAATTTATTCCACAAGCAAAAATGATCACAGATACAAATGCATACGACCTATGGGAATGTCATCGAAAGGCCTTGATCCACGCCGCTAAACTTCATCACCCGCTTGCCAGAAAATACCTTGCCCTCAACCCCTTTTTTCTTATAGAAAAAGACCCGAACACAAGAAGCCTTCCTTCAGAAAAAGAGGAGCTTGAAAAGGTCCTTCGGGAAAATTGTTTGGAAGATATCGGTCGAATGGCATTGTTCACTCCCAATGGCAACAAGCATTTATTCGTATTTTTTCTAAGCTATTTTGACCTTCCTCGGAATGAACGCCATTTTCTTCACGAAGAAACAGACTTTATTAAACTGTTACTCGCCACGGAGTGGAAAGATAGGAGGCGTATTGAGCCCTGGGGCAAACTCAGTTTTATTGTAGTCGATAATCATCATAACACAAGATCATATAGGCTCTTTAAGCTCTGTAAACGCGCTTGCCTCCTTGCGAAATGGCTCAACCACAAGGGATCTAAAATATACTATGAGACCAACTCGTCCTTTTTCTCTGTTGAAGGTGATCCAAAGCCAGACTCTAAACTCCTGAGAGAGCTAAGAGAAAAACAAGACCTTTTTAAAGCTCGAATCCTGGAGGCGAAACAAAAAAAGCGAGAATTTGAGGGCAAACAACGTGCTGAAGTGACAAGAGAAGCTCAAGCGCGTGAAGCTGCTAAAAACACACAGAAAGGGAGCCCAAAGATTTTATCCCGATCAGAAAGTTTTAGGGACGATAGTGAGCAATCTAAGCAGATGCCGAGGCCAAAAAAACCAGAAGAGCTTCCTTATAAAAATGCAATAGACTCTTGCCAAATGACAATCGTTGATTTAGAAGACAAGGAGTTTAAATGCATAGAGGAAATTAACAGAGAAGAGAAAAAATGGCGGGAAGAGAATCCCCCTGAAAAAGAACAAGCTGAATCCCTCCCTTGTGTTGGTCAGTTTGCAACCTTGCAAACGGATCTGGATGTTTTGACCGCTGAAAAGGAAAAACACATACGGAATCGGAACTTACAAGCCCATAAATCTATTTTAGAAAACATCATTTATCTCAAATTGACCGCCCTGAAAGAATCAGACACTTTTATAAATAACATTCTTCCCTATTTTAAACGAACTCAAACCGTAGAGTATGTCCAGACCCAAGAAACAAGCAGTACCCAAATCCGTGCAATCAAAAATACGATCGATATTCTCAAAACTTATTTGCACACCTATGCTGAAGTCCTCAAGGCTTTTAATCTGGGTATAGAAACGAGCAAAAAGTCATCTAGAGAAGAACTTTTAGCAAAGCATGACCTAACGGAAATCGAGACGCTTAATGAGATTGAAACTCTTCTAAAAGATTATAAAGCTCTTCTCGAAGAGGCTTGCAACCTCCTTCAGGAGAGACAATGTCTTCTCCAAGAAGCTCAAGAAAGTTTCGACAGAGGCAAAGAGGATTACTCTCCTGATTTGGGAGCAAAAATCGCCTTTTACACACGACTTAAGGATGTTTATCTTCGGTATTTCGAAATATGTGGAGACGAAGCACCACCAAAGGACTATCAACTGGCCAGCGAACGGACTTTCAAAGCGCTTGAAGATCTTGAGGGGACAGCTCAACAAAAAGCCATTCCCGATGAAGCTGTTTTCCGAACACTTAAAACTCAATTAGTAACATTAAGTATTAAGTTTGAACGGAAATGCGCTCTTGCCTGGGGTGACAAACCTCTGAAAGATAACGGCCACATCAAAGTTGCAGAAAGATATTGGCAAGTTTTACGTGGATTAACCGAAAGCCATCTTATATTACAAGCCTCTCAGATAGTGGCCTACCATTTGGAGAGATATATACAATATCTGGAGAATCCCAACTCCCCTCACAATAAGGGTGAAGAAGCCGCTCAGCATGAATTTCTGGCTCATGGTTACGTTCGTGCCGCTGACCTGCTTCTTGAAGATCTGTCAGAGAGGAGGTGCATCTATTATAAGAAAGCAATCACTCATTTAGAGAAAAAAATTGCGTTACTCTGTACAAAAGGGGACTGGAATAAAATGCGAGTGCTTTATATGAAGCTTGCCGATGCTATAGATTCCACTAGTAGCCGACAAGCTGATAATAGTGAATTTTGTTTTCACAAAGCCATCGCGTGTCTGGAATCTCATGTTGGTCAATATCCTGAGAATGATTTTGGGGTAACAGAGCTTGCCGCCGAAACCTATATTGCAATAGCAAGTCGTCTTAATAAACATCATTCCAACAAGATTAGTGTATATTGTCGAAAGTCCATAGAGTATTTGGAAAAGTTCATGACAGATCCAGTTGCCAAAAAAAGCCTGGAATATCTCCCACGTGCGAGCAAAATCGTTGTTGAAGCCATTAAAATGAATCAAGGAGAGCCTTTATTTGTTGAAAGATGCTGTGCGATTCTTGCCACTTATGTGGACACATTAATTAAGCAGTATGAATTGTTCGCCAAAATGAATGGCTCTAATCAGAGAGTGAACCCTGCCATTTACAAATCCGCTTTTGAAACATTAGATTTCGCGGGAAATTTTTTGGAGCACAACCCAAGCTTACAACTTTTGTACTTTGTAAAGCAATTAAACTACCTCAAGGGTTCATTTCAAAACCCGGAAAACCCCACTCAAGAAGAGAAGAAACGGTATTTTGAGATGTGCTTTGACTTCTCTTCTAAAGTCACTAATCCAGAGGCTATGGAAAGATTATACGATGAAGGAGAACAATGGGTAGAACTTTATGCGTCTACTCAAAATACCGGAAGCTCAATAAGCACACTCTCCCAGAGCGAGTTAAATGAGCTATTTTTGAACTTTTCTATGCGTGCGAAAGAAACAGGCAGCACTGAGTCCGCTCCAGAAGTTTCTTGGGATATCCTCATCTTTGCCTGCAAGGCAGCTAGACTCTGCAGCGATATAGCTGCTAGAATCGATTGGTGTGAAATCGTCCATACAATTTTGAATGAGTCGCTCTACTTGTTAGGCGACGCTTACTGGCCGACCCAAGAACATTATGCTCTCATAGAACAAGTTAGAAAGACACTGGAAGATCTGCAAGGTGATAGTGCCAACCTCCTTCAACGCAGTGGACAGCAATATCAACCTTTACCCAACACAATTCAAGCCACAGAAACCATTCAAGGCATCCCACAGCTCGCTACCCTAATGCCTTCTACGATCGATTGGGATTTAGCTTCTTATTTAACCCAAACAACAGAACTGTTGAGAGACTTGTCAACAAGGGGCGTTCCGGTTGAGGATCCCAAAGAAGAGGAACTTCTGGATGCGCTTGATTCGAACCCTGTCCATGTCGTGAGATCTTTACTAGGAAACACCCGAAATGAAGAGTTAAGGGACCATTTTCTCGACTTTGTTGATTCCCATCCAACTCCAGATTGTGGTCGTGCCAAACGAGCAGAATGCTTGGATGAGAATGATCCCATAAAAAAGGGCGTGGCAAATCACTATATCAACGAAGCAAAAAAACTAGTTGTAGCCGCCAAAGCAATCCCCATTAGATTGGAGAGACTTAACTTATTATATCGTGCAGCTGATCTTTATAAAGAGAGTCTGAAAGCCTTAAATAATTTGGCAAAACCTAAACACTATTCGAAAGTTTATCTCACTTATTCAAGTATATATGACCTGATCTCAGAAGAATGGAAAGAATTCATTGAGTCTATAAGAGTCTCCTCACAAACTGTGATCGACTTTGATCAAGACCTGAGAAGAGAATTGCCCAATCTTAAAGGGGTAAAGTCAGCTTCAGAAGATGCAATAGGTTTTGTCAGTTCCCTATTAACGTGCTTATCTGAAAACGATCTCCTCTGTGGCTTTCCTTTTATCTTTAGAAACTTGTGCGAGGAACCACCCGAACTCTCTGGATCCCTAGAAGAGCTCAATAAGTTGTTTGATACCCTGCAAGAAAAGAGAGCAAAACTCTCTCAAGAGACATCCGAACTAATCGCCACAGCGCGCAGTTTAATAGCTCAAGCCTTTGATCATAATTGTTCGATTGCACTAGACAACACCATCATGGATAAAGCCCACGCACTCGCAGTGGTAGCCAACAACTTTCATCTGCAACTTAAAACAGAGACGCCTCAACTCGAGGGGGTCATTTCAACTGCAGAAAAAACACAAAACTACCTATATCGGTTAGCAACGACAATAACGGATATGGTTTGGACCCTTTCGGAATGCCCTCCTCCGATTTCTAGATCTTGCGAAGGACTCCCAGAGTTGACTGAGGAGGCCTCAAGGCTGGATTCAATAGTTGCGGATGTTGACAAACGCAAGCAGGAATTAATGTCAAACGTCTTAAGGAGTGTTAGTTCTGAATCGACATACAAAGATTTCGTTCAACGCCTTCAAAGGGCCAATCAAGCTGCGGTACTCTTTCAACAAAACTTGGCTCAATATCAGTCTCAGTACACAGAAGCTGATAAAAAGAAAATCCTAGAAGCCGCTCTTTCAACGACTGATAAGATCGTCGTATTTCTCAATAGATTATTGGTGACCGTTTCAAAAAGATACTTCAAAAAGAACATCGACTCCATATTTAAAATCCTTGAGGAGGACCCTCCTTCATTGTCTGAGGCCTCAGATGAATTCGAATCGTTATACGATAAGTTATATGACAAGGCTACAGCGGTTGATGCTTCCATTACGAGAGCGATAGAACTTAAGGAAACTTATGTAGCCCTTGGTCTTGACACGAAGTTGGCTGAGGCCGTTGATTGTGCGTCGAACAATATTTATAAGGCTATTGACCCCGAAAAGGCAAAAAAAGTGGCTTATGAAAAAGCGTATTTATACCAAGTTTTATGCATTCAGCGCGCTCTGCCGTGTGAATATATATGGGATTTGTTTACGGATGCCATCAAATATG
>JAIESE010000012.1 GCA_019746225.1 Alphaproteobacteria bacterium
TCAACAAATTGAACTCCAGTATCCATAACCCAAATATCCGGTAAGGAGACGTCTTTCACAAAACTGTATGTTCGACTTAATAATCCTACAAAAATACCAGGTTGCTGTGTCATAACAAGGGCAGCAAAGGAGATGCCCACCACCATTGCCAGGTATTTTCCTTTGTCACCAAATAGCATTTGTAAGGCAATTATATACATAAGCAAAACTCTATAAATCTTTTAAACATTAGGCGTTGCAAGTGCTAAACAGTATTTTGTCGGGTTTAAGTTCCCTATACACTTTTCGTAAAAAGAGGTCTTTTTTCCCATTTTCTATTTAATTTAGGTTGAATTTCTAGCATGTTGCAAATGCCAAAACTTAGCATAATAGCCCCCTTTGATAAGAAGGGATCTATGGGTTCCTTCTTCAACGATCATCCCATTATTTAGGACAATAATTCGATCCATCTGTTGGAGTGTTGATAGCCGATGTGCAACAACCAATACGGTCTTATCTTTCATTAGATCTTTCAGACTTTCTTGAATATAGTGCTCAGTTTCAGAATCTAGAGCCGAGGTTGCTTCATCAAGAAGGAGAATCTTCGAATTCTTAAGAATAGATCTTGCAATTGCTAAACGTTGTCTTTGACCACCGGATAAAATTGATCCCCTTTCCCCAACAAGAGTTTGGAAACCTTTTGGGAACGAGTTTATAAATCCTTCAGCAAAGGATTTTCTGGCCGCATCTTTAATCGCTTCCTCTGAGGCATGTAAGTTACCATACTGGATGTTTTCAAGGATTGTTCGATGAAAAAGCATAGGGTCTTGTGGTATAAAAGTGATATTTTGATGAAGACTCTCTTGTGTTACACTTTTCACATCTTGACCATCAACTAATATATAACCATTATTTACATCCATTAGTCTTACGAGCAAATTTAATAGCGTCGTTTTTCCGCTACCTGATTGACCCACGATACCAACCTTCTCTTTGCCTGCAATCTTTAAGTTGATGTTTCGTAATATGGGATTTCCCTTATCTGAAGTAAAGGAAACGTCTCTAAATTCAATAGACCCCTTTTTAACGATTAAAGGTCGTGCGGTTGGGTTGTTTTTAATAGCATGGGGTACAACGATCGTATTTAAGGCTTGGGAACACTTCCCAAAATTTTCTACGAACTTCAGATAATGGTGCGTTATTTCCCAAACAATATCCAGAACAGACAGAGATAGTGTTAAAATGAGAGCAAAGTCCCCTAAGCTTATATTTCCCTTTTGGCGCTCGACGATAAGATAGTAAATTAAGATAACGATCAGGAAATTTGACATAATGTCCATGACTGCATTACGTTTAAGATCATTCCATCCCAGCTCTTCAGCTTTCTTGACTTTTTCTTGTGCGACGGATTCTAAAACTTTAATTTCGTAATTGCGACGCGCAAACAAACGAACGGCGAGTATGTTGGTGATGCTATCTATGAGCTTGCCGATGAGGGTGGTCGATTTTTCAGATAGTTCTTTGGACAGTATTTGAACACGTAATGATAGAAAAAAGCTGATGCCAACAAAAATACAAGCCCATATTATTAATATCAAAGCAAATTTTGGGCTTACGAATCCCATTGTCACCGTAATGATACAAATGGAAAATAAGGGAAAAATGAACTCATAAACAAACTCATTCAAAATCGTTTCTGAGGTATCGGCAATCATAGATATTTTACTAATAAGACTTCCGCCAAAATGATGCTGAAAGTAGGCCAGGGAGTGCTTCTGGACATACTTAGTCATCCGCATCACGATATTCTTGTTAAAATTGGGCATCATTTTTAACCATAAGTAGTCATGGAAGCGACTCATAAAATTCATAAAAACTCTTATGAGAATAAAAATAATCATGGGTGTTTTTAATTGATAAAACAGATTCTCATATTGTGTAGATGATTTTTCCAGGATATCCAAAACAACCTTCATAATATAAGGCTCTATGGTTCTAATTGCAGCCCACAAAATAGATATAAAGATAATGCCAAAAAAATGCCTAGAGTAAGGTCGTAAGAAGTGGATTATAAATTTTAATACACTATGAGGAAACTCTTTATTATCCATATTTTTATTTTTGTCTTGCTCCCTGATATTCTTTCCCTTTTTACAGTAAATTCGCCATCATAGATAGGTTAAAATGACTTCAAAATTAACACATCAAAAATAACTTAACGGCCACGAAGGAGCAGAGATTGCTGAACGTATGTCTAAGTGGTTGGGCGTTTAGGAGATCTCAGAAACCATGGAGAACATTCCCTATGGCGCGCACCAGATGAGTGATAGCGTCTCACTCGTTGTGCCTAAATAGTTTCAGAGAAGGCGGCAGACTCAAAATCTGTTATTCGAAAGGACGTAGAAGTTCGTTTCTTCCCGAGGGCACCACAGTTTTCTTGGTTTAACTGGTTTATTAAATCAACAAAACAATCTAGGTGAAATGTATGAATCAATTTTTCATCACCCTGAAATTCACCCTCTAGCTGACAAAATGAAAGATTTAGCCTCCCCTAATCGCCTGACACAACTTTCTTCGCTTTTCCTGCTTTCGCTGCAACCTTGGAACTCCCTGTCTTCTTTGGTGCTTCTACTTGTTCTTCTTTGTCCTTTGCTTTGGCTACAGTCTTTCTTGTTGTGGTTGCTTTCTCTTTTGCTGTTGCTTTGTCCTTGGCTTTGGCTACGGGCTTTTTTGTTGTGGTTGCTTTCTCTTTTGCTGTTGCCGCAGTTTTTTGCTTTACCATTTCCTTCACTTTAGGCTTTGGTTGTATTTCTTCTGAAATTTCTTCGTTCAAACTTTCATCTTCAACTGAAGCACTTTCTGTCTCGTCGTTTTCTTCTCCAGAATAGACTTCCCCTGATTCCTCATCATCTTTATGGGAAAAGCTGAGCATCTTTCTGACCGAAGAACTTGTTCTGATTTTCCCCCCCTTCGCTTGTATAGGAAGGATCTTTTCTTGCACAAATTTTTTCCGCTCCCCTGTAAATGGCGAATTGCCATTTTCACCCTCTAAAAAGATTTTTAAAGTTTCGGAGGAAAAATGAGTAAGCAAATGCTCAAGACTTAACAACACGGGCAAGTCAGAATAGGGGTCCCCTTCAACCAAGCGTCGGGCGACTTCATAATCAAGCAAGAGATTCAAACCATTGAGAAATTTTGCTAAGACTGTGGTGGTAATCTCAGCATCCTTTACGATTGGATTCCCATTTTTCTTTTGATCCTTGAGACGTTGTGCAATTGCGGGGTACAAATGTTTATGCCCCTCAAGAAACTTTAGAACGGCATCATATTTTTCACCTTTATTGCTGGAACATAAACCCAAGAGCGATCCGCTACCCTTTTGATTCTTTGTTGCGCCTCCATAGAGGGTGTAGGTAAAGTCTTCAATCTTGAAAGTTGTTGGATATTGGTCAGACAAATAGAACTTGCCCGTGTCAACCC
This sequence comes from Alphaproteobacteria bacterium, assembly GCA_019746225.1. NCBI lineage: Bacteria > Pseudomonadati > Pseudomonadota > Alphaproteobacteria > Alphaproteobacteria bacterium. Next base: position 3,460 of record JAIESE010000012.1, read on the forward strand.
AATAAGCTTTAACCCCTATCTTAGCGACTTTTGTATTTATGACTCTTTGCAAAAGATAAATGCGCGCACGGGAGGAAAGTCCAGTCAGGTCTAATTCTGATTTCTGTTTGGCTTTATAATTCTGTTCAAATTTTAAAACCAGGGCTTGAACATCATCGCCAAACACATCTCCCTTACTAAGGAATTTGTCAAGGACTCCCGTAATCTTATCATAATCAAACTGATCCTTCTTGGGCATCGCGGGCTTTGGGAGGGACCGCTCACGATGACTTAATCCTTTAGGCTTATCAGTTAAAGCCTCAACATTCTCATCATCGGAAATCTTCTTGGCCTTCATAATTTTACCACTTTTATGGGAAGATTTTTTGACAGCTGCTCTATTATTAATATTCTCTTCAGATGTCTCTTCTGATCCAAAAACGAAGGAAGTAAGGCCCATGAATAAAATGAGCCACGTAATGAATAATCTGGAATTTCTAATCTTTTTCATGGTAACTTTACCCCCTTAAATTGAACAGACCTATACATCTATCACATCTGAAATTGAAATGCACATGACTAAATGTCGCCGAAGAATCATGCTTCTCGATTCAGGTAAATGATAAGGCAGAAATGGCTTTTCTCTCCTTGAGGTCAATGGTAAGCTCAACTTGACTTTTGTAAAAGGAAATGGGAATGACACGTACTTCTAAAATAATCTTCAGTTTATTGCTGATTGCTCTTCTTAATTTTCAAGCCTATGGTGTCGACGGTCCGCTTGCTGAAGAGGAATCTTCACAATCGAGTCAACAAACTGAACCTGGAAAAAGAGAGAGGGATGTCCCAGAATTGAGAGCCTCCGAATCTCCAAGGGGAGTATCAGCAGATACTCCCGAGGTCTTTCAACCTTTCAAGAAGAAGCATCGGGATCGTCAGTTCAAAGCCTTGACAAGAAAGTCTCTCTTTTTAGAAGGAGAAGAAGCAGCCCGGTTAAGATGGGTGAGCACTTTAGACATATTTTTGGGCAGCAAAAAACCTGAAAAATACGTTAAAATATCCTCTAATATCCATGACAAACTGGCCTATCTTGGCAACTATCTAAGGGCTTTTGCAGAAGTATATCCCAAAAATGATATGTATCAATTTAAACGGAATGTTTTTGTTCCCCATGTCAGTTTTGTGGTCAAACGATCCTATGATGATGTTTGTGAAAAGGTGTTCGTTCCAGGATCATATGTAAACTTTGATGAGGAAAACTACCCAGAATCACCTATGGTTTTTTTTAGTGGAGGCAATTCAACGCCCTATGATGCTCTATATCAATACAATCTCCATCGCAAACACCATAATTATCCTAAGGATGTTCTCTTTGAATTACCCGTCATACGTGCCACTTCTGGTGAAGAAGTTGAGCGAAAGACAGGCAAGAAAATGGGCTCTGATACTCCATCAGGGTGCACTTATCACACAGAAGAAATGTTCTATAATATGCTCTTAGCCTATCCACAAGTTATTCTGGAGATTGCCAATAAGGTGTTACTTCCCATTGACCAGATTCTTCATGTGGTTTTTGACTCTTACTCCTTTTGGGATGTTTGCCGCCCTTGTCAAAAACGTTTCCGCACGGAATACTTTCAAGGTGTTCTCCATCAAAAATTAGAAGAGGTGTTTGCCCCCTCGGATTTTGCTATACCGGAAGAAGCTGGTCTTCTGCCCGTTTTTCGTGTGTCATCTTACAAACAATATCATGATGACAGTCTCGCAGACATGACAGAAGCTGGGGGAGGAAGCCAAGTTGAGGGGGGGTTTGATGCGAAGGTGATCAGCCAAACGCAAGTCGTTCTCTCGAGTCGAAAACAAACAGGCACATTTGATTATCCAACCATTTATCATAAAGTAAAAAACAGGAATGTAGTGGGAAAATAGGAACCGATCGCCATCCCTGTAGGTGTTGGTTTGAGTTTAAGCCCTTTGTGTTCAACCTCTCCTTTTCTATACATCCCGCAGAAGGGTGTTCAGGTCCAAGATCATGAGCACAAAAGTCGTCTTCAGCATCGAAGGCGCCGAGATTGCCGAGCATATGTCTAAATGGCTGGGCGTTCAAGAAGTCTCTGAGGCCATGGAGAACATTTCCTATGGCATGCACCAAATGCGTGACGGCGTTTCCCTGGTTGTGACTACATAGTTTCAGAGAGGCAGCAGACTCAAAATCTGCTATTCGAAAGGACGTGGGAGTTCGATTCTCCCCGAGGGCGCCAACAAAATCAACTGTTTGAGAGAATTTCGCCCGATTCCTCAAAAATTTCTAAAAAAATTGTCATCACATTGTCACCAACGTGAGAATATTTCAGATCTGTGAAATTTTTTAATACTGCTCCCCATTTTTGAATGTGCCGGTGCTTTGCTTACCCAGTCTCTTTAACAATTCCTAGATTCAAAAAAAAAGATTGACAGAAATAGACTGATCAGTCAATATGTGTTCGAATTGATTTCTTAATTAAAACATAATATAAATTAGTTTTTATAATTAAAAAATCATAATAATTATATAAAAAAGCACATAATAACTTGAAAATGTAAAAGATGATAAATACATACATGTTATACAAAACAACATTAACAACAATTTTATTAAATAGGCGTAAATAAATATGAAAATAACTTTAAATTCGAAAGTAGCAATGCTATCATTAGTACTTTGCTTGACAGCATCTTCTGCATTTACCATGCAAGATAGCGGAGGAGATTCTTCTGACCAAAGTTCGGTCTTCAACTTAAGATCATCTTCTCCCGTCCCTAAATGCGGTGAGAGAACAACCAGCTCCCCTTCCGGTGATCTTATTGTGGATGAACTGAGAGATGCATTTAAAGATTCGGTTTCTTTATCAATGTTTGCCCATAGTAATATAAAAGACCAGATACAAATCAATTTATCAAAACTTACAGGTCATAGTGACACTCGTCGCATATTACAGCTTGATGGGGGCGGTGTTCGAGGTTTGTTCTCAATCCTTGAGCTCTGTGTTTTGGAAGAAATCATTAACCTCCCTTCGGAAGCAAAATTTAAGTTATTAGCTCAAAAAGAAAAGAGAATTCAAGAATCGGGTAGAAAGGATGACCTAACACGCCTCTACATTAGAGACCTATTTGATGTTGGTACCGGAACCTCTACTGGATCCATTTTAACCGCGGGTTTGTTTTCTATGACGAACCTATCTGCTATCGAAGTTGCCCAACTTTATACACGATTCGGATGTAAGATTTTTGATGAACACAGGAGATTGGCACTCCCTGGCATTAATATTGGCTTAATTTCAGCAACTTATGGAAATGAGGGGCTCTCTCAATTGCTCGCAGATTACTTTTCCAATGCCACTTTACAAGATGTACACAAACCGATATACATCGTTGCCCTTAACGAAAGCAAGCAAGAAGCAGCTGTTTTCTCTACGAACAAAATGCATGGTGATCTAGATGAATTACATAAGACGCCCTTACGGGAAGCGGTGCTTGCATCTTCTTCTGCCCCTACATTTCTTCCAGGCATCAATGGGGTAACAAAAAATGGTCTTGCCTTTCTATCAGATGGTGGAACAGTAGCAAATAATTCGGCTCACCTAGTTTATAAAAAAGAAATAATAACGCATCAAAATCCGTATGAAATATATTCATTTGGTACAGGAACCACACCACCACCTGACGTACGTTCGGTAGATTCCGGAGCTCTTAGCGTTGCAAAGATTCTGGAAAACACATTGGTGGCTTCCGAAAAGTTAGCCTTTACGAATTGTGTTGATGAAATTAATGCAGTCAATTCTCAACTTCAATACTTTGTTCGAATTAACCCAAGACTTGATCCGGGCATGAACAAACTCGACGACACGAGTCAGGCTTATGTCCAGTATGCAATTCAAAAAGCGTTTAGTGTAACCCTTGGACCGGTCTTTGCTGATATGGTTGCTCGACTTGGTTTTTCAATCCCTGAAGCGCAGAGTCTGAAGATTATCCATTCTACGATCCAACACAAACTTGGGGCCCTATCTTCCGTTAAATATGATGGACTTTCGAAGAAGTATGAAAAAGAATTCGTTCTCAAAAAAGTTAAAGATCTCGATACACGATTCCTTCGATCACTTTACGTTATCGATCCGGCGACTCAAGAATTGAAACAGATGAGCAAAGTCGAAAATGAACAGTTTAAGGGCGATCTGATTAAAGCTGCCGAAGCAGATATCAAAGCTCATGGAGAAACATGGTCCGGAATGATTTGGAGCGCTGATGGAGAGTTTGTTAAGGAAATCATCCAAAGATCGGATGCTTTTCATGACTTAATGGAGAACGTTGAAAAATGTCCCATGGACCAATTTAGGTTGTTAATAGCTGACGAAAAGCAACCCTTGTTTACCAAGGAACAGGTTGCCAAATTAAATGACATGGCTTCAAAAGAAGCTCCGGGCTTAACAGCAAGGGTAAGAAGTGCAATCATAAATAATGTTCCACAACTCAACGCAACAAACGCTACGATCGGGATGTTAACTTTATTTAATCCATTAGCAGGTGCGGCAGCTGTGGTAGGAAAGGCTCTCAATCGTTCTTATAGTCAAACAAGTAGTTATGGTGAACAAAGCCCCCAAAATATAATGGCATTCAATATATTGCAGAAATTCATTGAGTGTTGTGAAACCGGACAGGAGTTCAACTATATGGCTTATAATAGTCCTTATATGAACCTCCCAAGTCTGATTTTCTGGACCAATTACCTAAGTGGCATAAAAGATCAACTTTCTCTCGCTGATATTAACAAATTCAGAGAAAATTTTACGCGCTACATAAACCATATATCAACTGAGCATTCTACTTCTTTGCGTTTCAATGCACTCTTGGAAGGTTTAGATTTATATATTGCTAAAAATCATTTTCCTGAAGAGATTTTGTGATCGAGTCGCCACTGCAAGAACATTTGAGTATCCAAGTATTTATCATCAGGTAAAAAACAGGAGTATAGTGGTAAAATAGGAACCGATAGCCACAACACAAAAGTCGTCTTCCGCATCGAAGCCGCCGAGCTTGGTGAAGGCGTGTCCAAATGGCTGGGCGTCCATAGAAGTCTCATAATATGGATAAATAGTTTACCATTGTTTTTCTTTTTTCTGGCTCAATGGGATTATCCAAAAAATCGATTTAGTTCAATTTGTTATGACGAAAAACATTAACATCTAGAATGAAAATTCTCAAGGGGCAAATTTTAATTTTTGGGGATTTTATGCTTGATGGAGTTGCTAAACTTACAGGCATACCTTAAGGTTCCAGTAGATTATCCGATTGCGAAAGTGAAATACAAGATTCATAAGCTGGAGGGAGTAGTTGATGGGCTTGTAGAGTACAGCTAAGCTGCACCTGTAGGTTGTTATTGAACAGGTATATACACCAATACTCTTGCATCATCCTTGACTTTAAAACTAATAATCGTTATTAATAGCAAAATTCAAAAAGAAATTTCAACAATAATGACCACTATTTATTTTAAAAAATCTAACGAGAGAAATGTGAAATGAATAATTATTTAAACTCAAAATACACCGCCACGGCCTTTATGTCTCTTCTTCTATGCTCCCATGTGCATGCAGCCGAGAAAGCTTCGACCCATACTGATGACATAGAGCTTTCAATTCCCGCTTTGAGAGTAAGCAAAGAAGAGAATGCGGTTATCGAACGCATCAAAGGGGAAATTGTCCGTAGCTTCCATGATCAAAGCATAGGTGCAGCCTGTATGGTGGTGAATGAAGCCATGAAACAGGCAGCCCATTTCAAGCAATTTAGTGTCTTTGACTTCTTGCTAAACAGTAGTGAGCTTCCCTACGGTGACCTAATAAAGCCTCGTCAAAGTGCGCTAGAACCATTGCTCTTAGACAATCTCGAAGGTGATGATTTGACCATTGCAGAAAAAATCTTATCCTACATGGCAAAAGAAAAACTAACGATACAATTCTCTCTAACTGATTTATTTAAAAAGGCCAAAGCTTCCAATAACAAGCTTCTTGAATGCATTCTTGTAAATGCTTTGCGTAACCAATTGGTCATAAATGACGAGGATCTAAATCAGCTCTTCTCTCATGCCAGTACGAATAATATTGGAGATCTGGCATATTGCCTCCTTACATCGCCTACCTTAGTTGAACGCATTAGAGGTACTCTGTTTAATCATCTGGTAGCTACGGTTGATAGAGGACACGACGGTATCGTAGCTCTCATGCTTGATGTGGCAGATAATTCTAATAATGGGGGTTTTTATGGGTGGCCCATCAATAATGCATTTTGCAAAGCAATAGAAATAGAAAACATTTCTCTGACCAATAGGTTTCTGAACCGTGCCGATAAAACAGTGAGACCAGAACAACAGACAGTTGACCAAATGTTTGAGAGTGTTGTTTGTCAAAACAAAATTGGTCTTGCAAAGGTCTTTCTTCTAGAAGGTGAAACCCGGCTGAAGCCCTCACAAGATGCCATAGAATCAGGACTTGGGGACATTATCGCTCATTCTGATAAGTCAGAGATGATAGAATTGTTACTCACTTGCCTCGTTAGCAGCCAAGAGCCTTTAACTTGGTCCATGGTAGATCTCTTTCTAAAAGCAAGAGAGGCGGGGAATAAAGGTGCCGTTAATATGCTCGTAGCTGCTGTCAAATCTGGCATAAAAATGAATGAAAAACATTTGGGCCAGCTCGTAGTAGATGCTTGTGAGAATGACGATGCCAATTTGCTTGAAATACTCATTCATCCAGATCGAGTTCAAAGGCCAACAACTAAGGCCATCAATAAAGCGTTTTTAAGAACACTTACAATGATTTCACTTTATTCTACCCATTTGGATGTCCTTCAACTTTTGATAAAATGTTGTGGAGGTCAGTTGCAAGCAAATCAGAATAAGATGGCTTGGGCTTTAGATCGTGCAATAGGAAATAAATATATAGGATTTGTGAAACTCATATTAGAGTGTCCCCACCCTGTATTAAAGCTGGATCGCGACGAATTCTGTAGGGCTTGCCAAACAGCTCTTCACAGCGATGATGAGGATATACAAGCCCTCTTCCTCAACCCAGCGCCTGCACAACGGCAAGCCACCGTGGAAGACATGGATGCATTATTATATCATGTTGTAAATATTGAGGAACGAAGCAATGCCAATCAGAGGGCTGTGAGCCTTCTTCTCAATCGTACAGAAGCACAAGTCCGCCCCTCCCAAGAGAGGGTTGACAGCTGCTTTGGAGCCCAAGTCAACGAGCCCAATTTGGCAAATGTACGTACCTTTATGAATACAAGACCAGAACACCTAAGACCAAGTGGTACACAATTAGTAAGTAGTTTGAATAGCGCGATTAACAGTGATAATAGGCGTATCATTCAACTCATTCTAGATCGTCTTATTGAGGAAAGGCAAAACCCAGCATTTTCTGAGCGCATCATCGAGGCATATCGAATGGGTATGGAATTAGGTAGCCGGGAGACAGTGGAAAGACTTGAGCCATTGGTGTCAGAAGAGATCCGCAGGCAAGCCCGAGAAGAATTTGCCCTATATAATAATTTTCTTGTGGAAAATGTACCACACGCCAGGCGGGGTCTCGCCTTTGAAGTCCATGAATATGCAGATGCACCCGTAAGGACCTCACCCACTCAAATGCATGCTTCCATGAAGTTGAATGACGCTATTTTTCAAAACATGAAGGATCGCTGCAAGGCCAGAGCTGTTACATTGCTCGCCTACCCTGCCGTTGCTCTCGCAATCGAAAAAGCCATTGACCAGTTCTATCCACTCGTTGCTGAAGAAGGACGCCCCTGCTACACGAAAGAATTTGTTGAGAAAGCCAAGAAGGCGGCATTTTCAAAACTTGCGAGTGATCAAGACTTTGAGGAGAGTCTTTGCCTAACAGTCACCTTCATTCAGAACTTCTGTCCTGACTGCATGGAGATGTGGATTCATGGCTTTATTAACGAGTCCATTACGGCATATACGAGCTCCGAAGACGGCACAAGCTGTGGTAGAGGCATTCGAGAACGTGTGGCTACAGGCTTGAGAAATGTAGACAAAGAATTGGACGCCTTATTCATGCAGGTCGAAGGTCCTAAATTAGTCCAGACTTTCCTAAACCAATGGAACCCAGCCGGTAAAGCCAGAGAAACTGCAAGAGTCCTTATGCTTCATGGCCTAACGCTCGAGCACACAGCAGAACAAGCCGTGGGTATCTTTGAAGCTATGTTGGAGAGAATTTGCACAGGAAATAATGTCGCTCCGGAAGCTATAGAAGATTATGAGGAGCTGAAGGAAATTATTTCTGGTGGCATTGTGCATTACTATGAAGCCATCAAAGCCGGTATGAGGGAGATCATGAAAGAAAAGGAAGATAGTAAGAAAAAGGAATAGGACTCGGATAGAGAACATTTCCTATGGCGTGCACTAGATGCGTGATGGCGTCTTCCTCAATGACCAGCGTAAGGAAAAGCTCATCCTTTGCCCCGATCGCCTCATGAAACTGCCTGACTTACAGGGATACCCTCAAAGCTCTGGGGACTACACGATTGCGAAGGTGGTATTTAAGATTCATAAATTGGCAAGTGTGGCTGAAGGGTTTGTGAAGAGAGGCTGTACAAGAAATTATCAGATCTAGACAAAGGGATGCAGTTTAAGTAGGCTAATCTTGTTTAATTAAGGTTTATGAGTTCAGAAGCTGAAAAAATACCAAGCGGTTTGAAGGAGCAAGACATGGAATACTTAAATATGTTCAAGAATGTCTATTCAAAACAGTATCTATGGAAATATATCCCTCATACGATAGCTATTTTCCTCTTTAATGTCCTATTAACATCATATCAAGTTTCAGCCATAGATGCTGCTGGGAGGGCTCCTCTAGAAGCGGATCGCTCCGCTTTCATAGTAGAGGTTCCTTTCTATTGTCCACCCCTGAAGATTCAGGATGCTGCGGAATTAATCAAGCAGGAGCCTGAGCGGGTTAAAAAAAAATTAGGGAAGCGTCCAAAGAAGAGTGAAACCCATAACCAGCTTGTTTTTATGGAAACGGATTTCATGCCTGGTCATGAACCCTACAGAATTGCGGAAGATGAATTTAGGGGGTTTCTGAGGCTTTATACGCAACAGACAGAAACCCCTAACACACTAGTTGACATTCTTGAAAATCCTAGAGCTCATGAGCATGCTAAGCCCATGAAGAAAACGACGGATGAAGTCTTACAGGCAGCCTTAGAAAGTGAAACAATTCATGTAAACAAGTTCGTAAACCTCTTTCGTTCAGAAGCTTTCGGCGAATCCGCTGAAGAATCCAAAAGCCGTTTTGATCAATCAATGAAAATGGTACTTCTCTTAAATCGTTATAAATCCGTTAGTTCGACCCTTAATAAATCACTGAAGCGGTTTAATGGTGAGCTCGATAAGGATAAAAATATAGTTTTACTGAGAGGGTTCTGGGAACCAAAATGGCAAAAGAAAGTGAATGGACGTTGGTATGATGTGCCCCTTAAAGAAGTTCGGCATTTCTTTTTGGAATATTTGCGTCGTAATAAAGAGAAAGCCTTGGAATTTCTCATTGAAAACGAGGGTGGAGATCTTAATGGTGTGCCAAAAGGCAGACTCAAAGGTATATTTCCTACAGGAAAAAGTAAGATAACATTTAATACCCATGTACCTTATCAAGAACTCCGAGAAGCCATTCGGGTACACCCATCGAAATTAGCAATGGCAAAAGCGCTAAGAGAGAAGAATCAGGGTTCTACACTCTATGAAGGAGTTCATGATAGTGACCTTGTGGGACTGAGAGTTGTTTCAGGTGGTTCTTCTCTTTCGACTGCAGGTACTGGCTTATATAGCCATTATGAAAACGGGATTAGGACAAATAATTATCCTGACCTTATAACAACAGGATACTGTGCAGCTTGGGATGAACGTTTTAAAGAGAGAGGCTCGGACTACTTTTCAGCAGTCTCTATAGCAATTGAGGAGGATCGTTATGTGCGCGCAGCTCTATCTCAAGTTGACTCCCGGCTTGCCTACTATTCAGAGCCAAATATATTAATTAAAGTGCCATCTGATGAGTTAATGATGCCGTATTCATTTTTAGAGAGTCCAGGACAATGGTCTCTTGATTCAAATTCATATTCTTTCGGAAAATATAGTCCTCACGAAAGTTTAAATATTTTGAGAAGACTCTACGCAAGGGCTAACGGTCGACCTAAAATTGTGTTAGATCCATCCCACCCTGTTATGATGAGATTACCTGACCGTATGCTGGTTAATAAACATACAGGGACTCCCTTTAAAGTTGGGCATTATGATGAACAAACATCAAAAATTGTACCTGTTAATGAAAATGATGGTTATAACTTTTTAAAAATCTCAGAGAATGTCTCTCAATCACCGCTTAGCTTTAGGGATTATTCTATCGTTGCTTATACACAACTTGGTTTGGTGGGTGGTACATATTATATTACAAGTTCACAGTTTCCTCATTTGGCTCCAACCAAAATTATTCGACCAAATAGTGTTTTTACTTCTCTGTTGAGTACTATATTCAATAGTTACGATCCAATTGAATTAATTGAAGGCTTGCATGGATTGAAACAGACATTTCAAATAACGGATGAGTTTCTGTCAACGATGCAGGGGCGGGTTTATTACGTCTGCGATCAATATGAGAGACTTACTCAATTCTTACCGTTAAAATTTGCAAGCGTGAGTGATGGAAACGTGAATGCTAATCTAGAACAACTTAATAAATTATCAAGCAAAAGCCAGCAATTGGAAGGTTTAGAGGCCATATTTAATCCGGTCTTTAGAACAAGCCAGTTAGAAAGGCCTATGACGACTTTAATTGAAGCCGCTAAGGCCATGGGGAGGGCACGTAACCATCATATTAAACTCTGGTATAGTCCTGTGAGTTTACCAATCGTAAAAATCGAACCAAAGGAAGAGCCCCAACAGAAACTTGATACGGCATTTAAATCGGAAACTCAGACTTTGGTAACGTATAGCGAAGTAAATTATCAAATTCTACTAGGTAGCTTAAAAGCAAAATTTCCTCTTAAGACGATCGTTCAATGGGCAGGGTATAGCCAATCTAATGCGGGCCGTGATTTTAAGGCCATGCAAACTCATAGAAACAAGAAGGGATTATGGGAAAAGCTTGTTAAGGCTTTAAATGATGGGCAATATTCAATTGAGGAATTTCTCAAATCCAGCGCTCGAGCATAGGTATCTACCCTGGGATAATGCCACCACAAGATATTAGTAAGAAAGTATGACGATCTGTTCGTAAACCATTAAGCATGCACATGCTCTCGCTAACGCTTCCTTCCACCAGGTTGACTACTGAAGGAAATTCCAAATGTTTGGGGTATCCAACGGGGCTATGGAGAACATCTTCTATGGCGCTCACCATATCTGTTATGGCGTCTCCTTCAATAATCAACGGTGTGCAAAACCAACCATCCACCTCGATCGCCTCATGAAACTGCCTGACTTACAGGGATACCCTCAAAAGAGCTGTAAAAATTCACTTTGCCTTTACAAACAGCTTCAAAAGCTCGATGCCTTGCGGCGGATCTTTTTCTTTCTCTATAAACAGTAAAACACCGGATGCTTTATCAGAGGGGATGAGAGCGTCAAGTTCTGCTTTTGGAACTTCGAAGAAGGTCATCAATGTGTTGAGTGCACTTACAAATGTGTAAATTTCAGTTGTTTTCAGCAAATTTAGATATTCAGCTTTGATTCTAGGTAAAAGAAGACTATAAATTTGTGGGTGCTCTTTCATTTCGGATAGGTGCATGGTTGTCTCCACGGGGGAGCTGCCAGGAACCATTTGTGCATCTTGATTTGCTTTTTTTATTACCTGCCCTTGCGTTAGGATGCGTCCAAGCTTGATGAGTGTTTTGACATCATTCTCGCTTAAAGGGGGACCGGGAGGATAACAGGTTGGTGGATAACTCATAATCAACGTGTCATTGACTAATTTAAGGCCAAAGCCTGCCTTATAATAGGTCGCAATGAGAATTGAATGGTTCAAGGTACTTGACGTTGTCAACGAATATTGGGCATAAATCCCTCGAAAAGTGGTTTTAACCATACCATTCGCATCCAGCCCTTCAGGTTGCTTTTGAAACTCAAGGGGCTTAAAGAAAAACTTATTACCAATCATTGGTTTAACCAGACCGTCAAGAATGAGAGTCAAAGCATCCACTAAAAGACCTTTTCCGCGATTCTCCGACTTCAAATGTGCGTCTACTTTTAAAAGACCCTCAAGGGTATCGCTTCCATAGATAAAGCGTGAAAATGCGAGACGACCAATAGTAAACCGATAAGGCAAATCAGATATTCGATAGTTTCTAAAATAGATGGGCAGTTCAAATTCCTTGGCATCGTTCTTCGATTTTGCGAGCGCGAGAGCTTCCTCTCTTGTTTCGCCACAGATGGCTGAAATGCCCTCCTTCGCGGCATCGACATAAAGATCCCTCAGTAGGTTCTTTTCCGTTGTGCAATCACGAACTTGCTCTAAACTGACTTTCTCACCCTCAATAATCCTAATTTCTTCTAATGTAAGCTTATGTTTTTTGGTGCTTTCATGAAAAGTTACGTTAACATTTTTCTTGGGTGAAGGTGATCTTTTCAGGGCGGAGCGTGTTGGTGACGCTTCCTTTTCTGGCGACACTTTTGCACGCTTTTGGGTAGGCTCCATTGTTAGAACAGGCTCATCTCCTGTCAAATCTATGAACTCATACATTTTTTTTTCCGCTGTATGTGTCTCATGACAGCAGGCCAATAGGAACAGAAATGCGACCACAGTTCTCATGATTTTCGAGTCTTTCTAAGATTTGTTGGGTACAACAGAGTTATATCAAAAAATTGGGGCCAACACAAAGAGATAGCTATTTGATCATGAAATATAAATATAGTAAAATTCACCCAGTCCACAAAGGATCGGAAGGAGCAACTTTGAAAATTAAAAAGAAATGGCTATCAATTTCTGTTAGGGCCACCTTCGTATTCAGCTTGTTTTTGGTGCAAACTTCTTCGGTTTATGGTGAGTCCGAGAAGGAAGACCCAAATCCATATGTTAGGCGTGTTGTGTTAGAAGATAACACCATATACTTACGAGCTTTGGCGCGGGAAGCGCTTGTCGAAGCAAATATTGCCTGGCATCAGGCTTGGATTGATAAAGCGGAGGCTTTAGAAGCTAAACATCTCCTTGATGTCGCTTTCCGCTTGGGAGATCAAGAAGCCGTGATGAGATTGATCCATGTTTGGTCAGATAACATTTATGGCTATCACGTTAATGAGAGAATGACGAATGAATCGAGTATGTTGAACGATATTTTGGTCAACCTTGGTCACCCCAAGGCGGTCAGGAGAGCTGTTTATGGATACTCTTATCAGTTATTTGGGTACGAGCTTAATCCCGCACGGGCGAAGCAATTGATTGATATGCATGCAAGAAATGGAAAGGAATGGGCTATTAAGCTCATGCTCATAGGTTGGGCTCACGGTGTCTATGGGATTGAAAAAGCTCAAGAGAAAGCGTTGACATGGAATAATGAACGAATCGGCAGAGGTGATAAAGAGGCTCTGAAAAGAAAGGTCGATGATCTTGGTCTACCCAATAATGATTATGGATACGGTTTTAACCCAACAGAAGCAAACCGACTTGTTAGAGTACATGCAGAGCGTCAAGAAATATGGGCCCTTAAAAGGATGGCGATTGGTTACAGCACTGGCACTTATGGGTTTAAAATTAATCATAAAATGGCCAGCAGAATAAATGAAAAACTCCTAAAAATAGGATATATGGGCGCGAGGAAGCGAGCCGTGATTGGGTATATTTGGGGCTGCAATGGCTATGTCCAGGATGTTGACTTAGGTTACGAACTTGCCAGACGATGGTCCATTTATGATTTTGACCAAGGTAGATATTTTAAAGCATATTATAATGCGTCTACTGGATGAGGCTTACCGTATTATTCTTTGGTGAATTCACCTCCAAGCTGACAGGACGTGACGCCAAGGGCGGACAGCGGTCGGGGAGATTGCCCTCATTGAGCCAAGAAGGATAGTCATCCTTGTTAAGCACAAAAGGCATTCTGTTATGGACAGGCGTGACAGATGCTTCTGCTGCCTTCGTGATGAGTGTGAAACTCAAGATATTTTCTGCTTCCTCATCGAAATAGTTCCAAATACCTGCAAAAGCAAATAATGGCTCATTCTTTTGATAAAAATAATAGGGTTGTTTGGGGGTTGTTTTTTGGTCCCATTCGTAAAAACCACTCGCGGGGATCAAGCATCGCCTCCGTTGAAATGCGCCTTTAAAAAAGGCATTCTCACTAATCGTTTCAAGACGCGCATTAATGGGTCGCGGGCCATCTTTAACGTTTTTTGCCCAGGTGGCAATGAACCCCCATTGCATCATCGATAGTTCTTTTTCTCTTTGATTATCAAAATGAATAACGGGCACGGATTGTGAAGGGGCGATATTATAAGATTCAAACTTAAAGTCACCAGGCTTGATGATCCCAAATACTTGAGCCAAAGTATCAGATGTTAAATCAAGGGTGAAACGACCGCACAAAACACCTCTCCATGATAATGGGGAATCAACTTTCCAATACTCATGGTAGGGGCAACTGGTTAACAAAGGGTGAAGGCGGTTTTCAGCGTCTTTGTCAAATTCGTGTTTATTAGAAAGGGAAATCAGACTAAGATCATATACCAGAGGAGCCAAAGAACCTCCAAGAAAATAGATGAAAGCATTCACCCTGATGACAGATGAGGACAAAGAGCCACCAGCTCTTGATTTAAATGAAAATTTTCTGCAGGCGCTAGAGCTGATGGAACGTACACAGCTCAATTTGTTTATTACAGGACGGGCGGGTACGGGTAAATCGACACTCCTTAATTATTTTAAAGAAAAGACGCAAAAAAACATCGCGGTTCTTGCGCCCACAGGCGTTGCAGCGTTGAATGTGCAAGGGCAAACGATCCATTCTTTTTTCAAGTTCAAACCAACAGTGACCCTGGGGGCGGTCCGACGACTCTCCAAGGAAAAGGATCGGGAGATTTACGCAAACCTCGACGCCATTGTGATTGATGAAATATCCATGGTTCGAGCAGATTTGATTGATTGCGTCGATCGTTTTTTGCGTCTCAATGGTAAGAACCCTGAACTGCCCTTTGGGGGACTTCAAATGATTTTTATTGGGGACTTATTCCAACTTCCCCCCGTTGTGACGTCTGATGAGAAAGAAGTATTTGAGGCACACTACCCGAGTCCTTATTTT
This sequence comes from Alphaproteobacteria bacterium, assembly GCA_019746225.1. Taxonomy (NCBI): domain Bacteria; kingdom Pseudomonadati; phylum Pseudomonadota; class Alphaproteobacteria; species Alphaproteobacteria bacterium. Next base: position 18,769 of record JAIESE010000012.1, read on the forward strand.
TTTAGTGCCAATTTTTTTGAGACTTTTTGTATGGAGTTGATTGAACTCGATAAAATTTATCGGCAAAAAGACGACAAGTTCATTCATTTGCTGAACGCCATTCGAAATCAAACATTTACAAGAGCTGATATCGATCTCCTGAACACGCGGGTTGATGAAGACTTCGAACCGCCAGAGGAAGACTATTTCGTTTATTTGACGCCCTATACGGCCAATGCCCAATCTCTCAATGAAGAGAAGCTTTCAAAATTGCCTGGCAGGCTCCATCAATTTCAAGCTGATATTGAGGGTGATTTTAAGAAGGACTGCTTCCCAACGCTCCCCGTCCTCAACATCCGCCCCCATTCTCAAGTTATGATGGTCAACAATGATCCCAGAGGTCGATGGGTCAACGGAACCATGGGGAAGGTGGTCTCCATTGAAGAGAGGGACAACAAAGAATCCGTGGTCGTGAAGTTGGAGACCGGGAAAAAAGTATGGATTGCTCCGAATAAGTGGGAAATATCGCAATTTTTCCTTGAAGAGGGACAGATCAAGACAAAGGTGGTTGGTTCTTTTACGCAGTATCCCCTTGCACTTGCTTGGGCGCTCACCATTCACAAAAGTCAGGGCAAGACCTTTGAGAAGGTCGTCTTTGATATTGGCAGAGGGGCCTTCACGCCAGGCCAAGTTTATGTGGCTTTAAGTCGCTGTACGACTCTTGAGGGGCTCATTTTAAAGAAGCCTATTCAACAGAACCACATGTGGATGAACAAGGAAGTTGGCAGGTTCTTAATTCAATTAGAAGCTCAAAAATCAGAGGAGAAACATCCCCTGACGAGTAAGGTTGCGCGTATCGAGGAAGCGATCAAATCAAAGACACCGATAACCATGACTTACCGAAAGGCTGATGATCAAAAAGTAACGATCAACGTAACGCCCTTGCACATGGGCGAAATGACTTATCAGGGCCAGTCGTATTTAGGATTTGAGGGAAGTTTCCAAGAGTCTCATGGAAATGATAAAAGAGTGTTTCGGGTGGATCGGATCGTTGATCTAGACATGACACCACGGATTTCATAAGTCTCCACAATTGTTAGGGGTGTACAGAATTAATGAGGACTAACAATGAATAAATTATTGATTCGACCGTATGGTCAAAGCGACATTGAGTCTATTATTAACATCTTGGAAAAGGTCGGTTGGGCTGATCAGTACATTAAGGGGCAAAAGAAGGCAATTGGTAAATTACTTGAAGATGAAGAAGGCGAGGTATGGGTTGCTGTCCTCTCAAATCAGATTGTTGGATATATCCAAGCTCAACATCACAAGTGGAATCTTCTGAGCAACCTGCACGGCCTTGTTGTATCAGTTGACCATCGAAGGCAAGGCATTGCACGAAAGCTAGTTGAGCATGTTGAAAATGCGAGCCAGTTGAGGGGAAATCGAGGAATCTACTTAGATACGCCCATCATCAATGAGGACGGCAGATCCTTCTATAAGGCTCTGGGGTATAAGGAAAGCTATATAATGCCAGAGTATTATGAGCCGGGACTCGATGGCATTACCTATCTCAAATTATTTAATTAGCGCTTCAAGTTTACATAAAAAAGCGGGAAGATTTCTCTTCCCGCTTTTTTTTTCTTAGGCAGTAAGAAAGACTATTTTCCAGCCTGCTTGTTTATTTCTGCACGTCGTGCGACGGCAGCTGTTACCTTTGAGGACAAGCCTTTAACGGCGAAGAGCCACAACACGCAGACAATCGCAAAGATGCCAAACGCGTAAGGCGCCGTAACGGAAACAATGTTGGCTCCGCTGGTAATGGCACCTGCTGCCAAAACCATTTGAAGGTTGCTTTGTACGAAGGCGCCTCCGGCTTTTCCAGCTCGACCACCAATGACGTCCACAGCTGCTTTACCTTTGGTTTTTAATTCATCATCCAAAGGAATATAAGCCATTTCTTTCGTTGAATCGAAAAGGATATACTTGATGCCTTTTGACAGGATGACGATTCCAGCACCCAAGAAGCTTGCAGCAGCTACAGGAGTGGTTGCCATAGCGAGGAGGATGAAATCAACCCATTCTTTGGCAAAGATGAAAGCAAAGAAGATAACGCCTCCCAGGGTAATGACAAGTGGCGTGATCACGGCTGCCGTAAACCAGCTAACGCGGCGCAAAATGTTAGATCCGAGGAAGAGTCCGAACACAATTGTGAAGATACCCGTAATCGTGGAGAAGTTCCCCATGAATGCGTTGTATCCACCTTTGTCGCCGCCAAAGAAGAGACCCAATTGGTTCTTCCATTGGACTTCGATCAAGTTAATAGTTACCCCATAAGCCATGATGAGAAGCGCGATTAAACCCAGCTCCGGTGAGCGAAGAATGAGTTTAATACTCTCGACAAGGGATGGTTTTTCCTTTTTCTTCTTCGGGACACCAGCTTCTTCTGGATCAAAGTAACGCGCGTCAGTTAGAACAGACGTGTGCATCCAGCGATAGCAAAGCATCGCAAAAGTTCCGAATACAAGGACGGATCCCATCAAGAGATAGATGGACATTTGCCAAGCTTCTTCAGGTGTTGCATAAAACGCTTTGATGTCTTCTGAACAATATCTAACGAGCTGACCTGACAGGATGAGGGCCACGTTCGCAACAACTCCAAACAATCCGTAAAACCGTTTTGATTCCCGCATACGAACGACGTGGTTGGCAAACTGCCAGAACATCAAGGCGATCATGGCACTGCCCCAAATCTCAGACAAGACGTAGAAAAGGGAGAATGACCAATAGGCGTAGATATCAATAAACCCAATTAAGGCCGGATAAGATAGTTTTAAGGCAGAGATGGATTCTGGACTTGGGTGTAAGGCTTCAAGATTTGGGTAAATAATGAAGGCAAAGGCCCCGAAGAATATTAAGAATGGCATCACAACTGCATAAAACACATTTTCGCGACTCAATACGTTGGTTAACTTCGCGTAGAAGATAACGAACAAAATTGCAGCAGGGGTCACACAGTACAGTTTCAAAAATGAAATGGCACCTGCACCAGCAGAGTTCACGACGATGGTATCTTTTGTATCACGCAAGAGTGTGTAGTTGAACAGGATACAAAACATAATAAAAGCAAGGGGGAGGAACTTTTTCAGTTCATGGTTGTGAATAGGCCAAAGGGCGGCACGCCATCCGGTGAATTCGGGTTGTGTTGTTGAAGTTGCACTCATCTTTAAAATAATCCTTCTTTGTTAACACGAGTCATAAAAAATTGTTGAACCGACTTGTTTTCTAAAAAACAAAGAAAAAACCACCCAGACTAACCTATGATTATTCAGTGATTTTTTTTATTAGAAAAACACGTCTTGGCAAGCGCCAAAACGACTTGTTCAATATACTGTATTTCTTGGTCCTTGGTCTATCATAAAAAACAGCTGGGTTGCAAGATGTTTTTGACGAGTGAAATCATGTATTTAGGCAAGGCAGCCTAAAAACTGTTGAAAATCCTAAGCTGCGTCTTGCTCAGCCAACGCTGAAATTGTTCTAGCTACCAAGCGAATTTCGCCTCTCAATTCCTGAATTCCGCGGGCCCGCCCCTCAATAAGTTCCTCTAAAAGACGCAAAGTCGTTGCATCCAAGTTGCGTAAGTACTGCTTAATGCCGTCGTCAGAACCTTGAAAAGCGGGTGTTGCCACCACAGCAGCAAAGTTTTCGAGTTGTTTTTGAAGATCCACATGCCCTTGAGCCATTTTCTTGAGTAAGACTTGTTGGGAGACCATTTGTTCTGTCAACATCGAGATTTTTTCACCCACATCGTGGAGAGAGTGCAAGACGTTAGTGCGATTGTCTTCATTGCGATGCATGATATTTTGAAGTTGTGCCATGCATTCAGCCGTTTGTTCCAACAAGCCTTGCGAATAGGCTTGCCCACTGCCATGTGATGTTGCGCCTGTGCTGATGAGATCACCGATTGACTTGGACTTTGATGTTAAATGATCTTCAAGATTATGGTAGAAGGTGCCTGCCGCCTTTGTGACTTGTAGGTCCAGAAACCCTAATATTAATGAGCCGGCCAAACCAAACATGGAAGTGCTAAAGGCTGTTCCCATGCCCATTAAGGGAGCTTGAAGCCCATGCTTTAGGCCTTGGAATGAGTCTTTGACGTTTGTGGCGTCAACCTCAAGGCCCGTGATGACGCCAGCTATGGCCCCGATCGTTTGTGATAATCCCCAGAAGGTTCCCAAAAGCCCTAGGAAAATCAGCAAGCCAATAAGATATCGTGAAACATCCCGCATCTCTTCCAATCTTGACTCGACGCTGGAAAGAATAGAACGAAGGGTGAGCGTAGAGACTTGGGTATTATTTTGGCTCTCGCCTAAAGAAACGGAAAGCGGATATAGGATTTTCGGCTCAGGGGTATCGGGAAAACGTTCTTCGCCTCGTTCATACCCATCAAACCAAAGTTGTTCCCGGCGCAGGTTCAATAAACGGAAAAAAGCCAGGCCAATTCCAAACCCAAGAGTGGTTAGAATAGCTGTGTTGAGAGGAACATTGTTTTTAAAAGCGGCCAACAGGGGTTGGTATAAGACAACAACAACGCCCCCCATTAAAGCAAGGAAGGCGAGCATTCGAAGAAAGTATCGATGGATGTAACTCACGAGAAAAAGATCCTTTATTGTTCAATTTTTATTGCCCACTCTAGACCAAAATGCGTCCCGTGCAAAGAGCAATCCGCACATATAGGAGAAACCCTTTTTAAAATCATCTTATCCGTTAAACGTTTATATACCTTCTGTGAATTATAGTTGAAGGAAGGAATATTAAGTTTTGCTTTAACTTGGGGGTTTTTTGCATTGTTGATTAAGGAAGGGATCCATAAGATCCTAAATATCAGAGCTCTGATCCTTCTTCTCATCGTAGGTTTCGGGGGCTATTTCTTCTGGACTCATCCCCATAGATCTTCTTCGGGTTACTTAGGGTATGTTGAGGGCGAATATGTCCGTGTGGCCTCACCCATTGCGGGTGCGCTAACATCTCTTCCCATTAAGCGAGGGATGCAAATCAGCACTGGGGATCCTCTTTTTATTCTTGAGCATGTCAACGAGATTGCTTCGCGTGATGAGGCTGAGCGTCGCTTAGAGAAAGCCGCGTATGATTTACAAAACATCCAAGTTGGGAAACGACCGGAAGAAATTGAAGTTATTGAGGATTTGCTTGATCAAGCAGAAGCGGATCAAGAATTTGCCCTTCTGACTCTCAAACGACAGGAACAACTTGTTATTACGAAGTCTACGTCTATAGAAAACCTTGATCGGGCCAGAGCCTTATATAATCGAGGGCAAGCGCGTATTCTAGAGCTTAAGGCGCAATTGAAAGTAGCCAAACTGCCTGGACGTGACATGGAAATTAAGGCAGCAGAAAAGGCTGTTGAGGCGGCCGATAATCTGCTGCAACAGGCTCAATGGCGTGTTGATCAGAAATTCATCAAATCTCCGGTTTCGGGATTTATTTTTGACACGTTGTATGTTTTGGGAGAATGGGTTCCGGCTGGATCTCCCATTGCGGTTATATTACCCCCTCAAAATATTAAGGTGCGTTTCTTTGTACCCCAAGAAAGTTTAGGGAGCTTGAAAATAGGGCAAACCGTTACGATTCAAGTAGATGGTCTAGATAAAGGTGTGCCAGGTACGTTGAGCTATATCTCCCCCAGTGCTGAGTATACACCCCCTGTTATTTATAGCCGAGAATGGCGCACAAAGTTATTGTATATGTTGGAAGCACGTCCCAAAGAGCTTATTGAGCACTTTCACCCAGGGCAGCCGGTCAATGTGCTGATTGGCCCATCATGAGCACGACCTTTGCCATAGATGTTGAGAACTTGACCAAAAAGTATGGCGATAAAACGGTTGTGCGAAATTTTTCAATTCAAGTCGCGTATGGACAAATTTACGGATTCTTAGGCCCAAACGGAAGTGGAAAGACAACCACAATTCGCATGCTCTGCGGTCTTTTAAAACCCGACTCAGGGAAGGGGACTTGTCTTGGCTTTGATTTGTTACAGGAATTTCACCAGATAAAGGCAGAATCTGGATATATGACCCAACGATTTAGTCTTTACGAAGATTTAAGCATTGTCGAAAACTTGGACTTTATCGCGCGATTGTATTTGGTCAAAAATCGAACAAAAGTCGTCAATGAAACCCTGGAAAGGTTAGGCCTGGCAAGTCGGCGTCAGCAATTGGTTGGCCAATTGTCAGGTGGGTGGAAACAGCGCTTAGGCTTGGCAGCATGCATTCTCCATAAGCCAAAACTTTTGTTACTTGATGAACCAACAGCAGGTGTTGATCCCAAAGCACGTCGAGAATTTTGGGATGAAATTCACCAATTGGCCAACGAAGGCATGACTGTTTTGGTGAGTACGCATTATATGGATGAAGCAGAGAGATGCCACAAGATTGCTTACATATCTTATGGTGATCTTCTGATAAAGGGAACGGTTCAAGAGGTGATCGCGACATCCGGCTTAACCACGTGGTTGGCAACAGGAGAGGATACTAACTTGTTGGCGGCGGCTTTAGTCGGTCTACCCGGCATTGAACAGGTAGCCGTATTTGGCAAAACTCTTCATATCAGTGGTGCGAATGCAACTCTCTTACAACAAACGCTTGCGCCCTTTCAAAGGGATCGAAGAATTATATGGGAGAAGGGAACGCCGAATTTAGAAGATGTTTTCGTTCAAATGACGGGGAAGACCAATGGCTCTCGATAAGTTTGCCTTTTCTATACCCCGATTTTGGGCCATCTTAATCAAAGAGTTTATTCAAATGTGGCGGGATCGGGGCACATTTGCCATGATGGTCTTTTTGCCCATTATGCAGCTGTGCCTCTTTGGATTTGCTTTGAATTCGGACCCAAAATTACTGCCTGCTGGGCTTCTCAATTATGACAACAGCCCCTTCAGTCGTACTCTCTTAAAGTCTTTAGAAAATTCTGAATATTTCAAGTTCACCCACATTCTCAACAATGAAACGCAAGCCCAAACTCTTCTAGATACGGGAGATATTCAATTCGTTGTCAATATACCGGAGAATTTTGCTCGCAAACTGCAACGCGGCGAACGCCCCGCAGTGTTGATTCAAGCAGATGCAACCGATCCCACCGCTATGGCCAATGCCCTGGCGGCTGCATCTGCTTTGAATCCGACGGTACTAGATCGTGATCTTGTTGGGCCTTTGCAACCTTTAAAAGGAAAGCTGGCCCCTTTCGAGATGCGTGTTCACCGCCTTTACAACCCGGAAGCGATTACGCAATACAACATTGTCCCAGGCCTCATTGGAACCATTTTGACTCTGACAATGGTGGTGATGACTTCGGTTGCCGTGACCCGAGAAAAAGAACGCGGCACTATGGAAAATCTGCTGTCTACACCGGTGCGGCCCATTGAGGTGATGTTGGGGAAGATTCTTCCCTTTATTATTGTTGGTTACATACAAGTCGTTGTTATCTTAGCAAGCTCAAAGTTCTTCTTTTCAGTACCCATTATGGGGAGTTTGCTTCTGCTGACGTTTGTGACAATCTTCTTTATTACAGCCAATCTTTCCATAGGATTTACATTTTCCACAATTGCATCCAACCAGCTTCAAGCTTCACAAATGAGTACGTTTTTCTTCCTCCCCTCTCTTCTTTTGTCTGGGTTTTTCTACCCCTTTCGCGGCATGCCAGATTGGGCGCAATCCATCGGGGAAATATTGCCTCTCACCCATTATTTGCGCATTGTTCGGGGGATCCTATTGAAAGGCAATGGTTTATACGAAGTCTGGCCTCATCTTTGGCCAATCATCATCTTTATGCTTGGGGCCATGACGTTGGCGATGTTCCGATACACAGAGACCTTGGATTAGGGTTTATCAAAAAATTTTATACAAAACAGGGGCCCTTGAGATAGCCTAAAGTTAACGAAAAATAAAGGATTTTCGGTCTATCATTTGTTAGGAGTGTACCTACAGAAAGGTTTTAAAAGATGGAGAATTATAAATTCTCATGGAAATGTCGAAAGCTATACGTTGATATCTTAGCCAGCTTTTTCTTTATTACTTTCGGTACAACACTGGCAACAACATGGTACACTTATCAGTCGAATTCTGAATCCATGATTCAAATTTCAGAAGATCTTTTAACCCATGTAAGCAAGTTTTCCGTTGATAAGGTTATTTCATATCTGAATCAAGCACAACTGATCACCCATTTAGGGGCTGATATCGTTAAAGAAAAATCCCCCATCAGCAATAAAAATCAACCTCTCATTGCCTTTATGGAAGGGATATTAAGGTCTTACCCGTACCTGTCCTCAATTTATATCGGAACGGAAGATGGAAAATTCTTGCAAGTTAAGAGTTTGGATGTCACCTCAAGTTATAGAACAGATCCTTCTCGCAAGCTCCCTGGTGGTAGTGTTTCTTCAATTCGATTTATATCTCGAGAAAACGATACTCTCCAAGAAACATGGGAATATCAAGACGCAGAAGGAAAAATTCTCGATCATGAAGTCATCCCAAAAGTGATGTATAATCACTTAATTCGAGATTGGTATGTGAGTGTGTCCCAGAGTCGAACGCCTCAATGGAGCGACGTATATGTTTTTAGCTCCACGAAGAAGCCTGGAATAACAACGGGTTATCCCCTAATTGATGCTCAAGGTGCATTTGTTGGGGTTATAGCGGTCGATATTGAAATGGGGGCAATTTCAGAATTCCTAAACGAAACCCGTATTTCAAAGGACTACTCGGCCTTCATTATGACGGAAAAGGAAGAAGTGATTGCGAGTACGGATAAGTCCCAAATGGTTAAGGTTGAGGGCGAAAAGGTTCGGGCCATCAACTTAAACGAATTGTCCGATAAGCGCTGGATATTAGGATATCAAAAATTTAGGAATGATAAGAAAGCGAACTTCACCATTGTTAATGATGGCATTGAATATATTTCCAGCTTTGCATTCTTCCCTAAGACATTTGAGAAAAAATGGTCCATTGGTCTTATCGTTCCTATCGATGAGTTTGTGGGCAGCATTAAGGACACCCAACGTAAGATTCTTTTGATTACTTTCTTAATCTTTTTGATATCCGTTGCATTGATTGGGTTCATCGCAAGGCGTATTGCTCGCCCCATTATTTCTCTTTCTGAGGAAGCCACACGCATTAAAAATTTCGAACTCGATAGTAATGAAGAGGTCAAAACAGATATCTATGAGCTACAGCTGCTCAACAATTCCATTACTTCAATGCGCATGAGCATGCGGGCATTCTCTAAGTTTATTCCGAAAGTCTTGGTTGCCAAACTTCTTCGAACAAATCAAACGGTTAAGATTGGGGGTAAACTCCGTCGCGTGACTCTATTGTTCTCAGACGTTGTGAACTTCACGAGTGTCTCTGAGAACTATGCTCCTGAGAAACTCGTTATTCATTTGTCTGAATATTTTGAAGAAGTCACGAACATCATTATGAAAGCTAACGGGACGATCGATAAATATATTGGCGACGCGGTGATGGCATTTTGGGGCGCACCGATTGTTGATAAAGACCAAGCCTTAAATGCGTGCCGTGCGGCTCTTGCGCTTCAGCATCGTTTAGGGAACCTCAATCGCCAATGGGCTGTTGAAGGAAAGCCCGTTTTAGAGACGCGCATTGGTATTCACACCGGCGATGTTATTGTAGGGAACATGGGCTCCTCTGATCGGATGAATTATACTGCCCTTGGGGATACAGTGAACCTTGCCGCGCGCTTGGAGGGTACCAACAAGATGTATCACACAAGCATCATCATTAGTGAAGAAGTGCTCTCCGAGGTCCAAGATCACGTTTTGGTGCGCCCTGTCGACCTTGTCGCTGTAAAAGGAAAAACGAGAGGTGTTAAGATTTATGAATTGGTGGGTATCTTTCAAGATGACCCCGCCCTTCTGCCGTCGGAGGCGCAAGTTAATTATTGTAAACTCTTTTCAAAGGCCTTCCAGCTGTATCTTGAACGTCGCTGGGATGCGGCCATTAGCCTGCTCGAAGACATTAAGGGTCACTATGGAGAAGACTTTACAACAACTTTGTACTTGGAGCGCTGCAATACTTTTAAAGAAAACCCACCCCCAGAAGATTGGGATGGTGTCGTGCATTTAACGGAGAAGTAAGGGGGGATACCCGATACAAGTCCCATCACACAACCGCGTGATACTTCAAATGCTGACGAAGGATAGGATTTCCACCATGATTACGCCATAAGGTGCGGCAAAATTCATGGTCGATTTTTTCCATGAAATGACTCAATTTCTCATAGGTATCTTGGGAGGCCAAGATCGTGATTTGAGTCTGATTCCCTTGTTCGGAACACACTTCTGTTTCTGTTTTCATGTGGTTTCGAAAGACCTCAACGGCAGGGTGACAACGATCATCAACCGTCAAGATTAAGCCACTTGCTTTCTTCTCTTCGCAAGCGAGGAGGAGGGATTCAAGTACGTTGAGATAAAATTGTGTCATTAGGGTTTTTTGAAGATACTCGTCTCCAAAGACTTTGTCGTGAAGTTTTTGCTCATCAATCATTGGAAAATCGCCCACAAGCATTGGAATCAGGGAGTCGCATTGAAATTCTACTTCGTCTTCTGTGATTAAAATTACTTGTAATTCCAAAAGAGTTGAACAATGCAGGTCGTATCGGGCATTGTGCGCTTGAAAGGAAAAAAGGTTTTGGGAAGCCTCATGAAAATCTGAAAGAAATTTTGCGAAAAGGGGTTCTTGTGTCTTTGAAAACCAATCGTGTTTTTGAGAAAAGGCATCTAAATGAAAGGGGAGGAGAGTTTTTGGAACAAGGTGTAACATCATTAACTCCATCGCTTTTAGAATTTATCACCTAAGATATCTAAATTTAAGATGTGTTTAAATGATATTTAGATATCTTGTATCTAGATGCCATGAAGATAAGAAAAATGTCAACGGTATTTTTTGTCACAATTCTAGTGTTTGCTCCTGGGGTTTAAAGTGTGCTATCCATTGCGCATTAGGGGGCAAATGCCAATTCTAACGATAACTCAGATACTACCCTAGATCGAGTAGGGTGGAACATTAAGAACCAATTCTGATACCGTTAAAGGCCTTCTTTTCCTGCATTTCAAGAACATAGACAATTGATCGCATTTGTATTTTGGGTTGAGATTATGAGAATAAAAGCGCTAAAAACATTCATATACCTTGCAGAGACAGGTTGTGATTTTGATGGTCACAAGGCCCTTGGGATCCCCCGGTCGAATATGTGGAATCATATCAATGAAATTGAAAGTGAGACAGGATTAAAGCTCATCCAAAGGCAACGCGGGAATTCCTTTTTGACAAAAGAGGGTGCGGCATTTGCGCCTATAGCACGTAAAATGTATAACACTTATGAAGAAGGTTTGCAGAATATCGTCAAGGAAGAGTCCCGCGAGATAGAGGGAAACATCATTATTTCGACGACAATGGCTGTTGCTACAGGATGGTTGATGTCGTGTATCAAAGATTTTCACACAAATTATCCAAACCTAAAACTGAATGTGATTGCAGATGACTGTCTTCAAAGGAACGTAGAAGCTGGTGCAGATATTTTATTTAGGCCCATTGGCAACAACCCTGACTTGATAAAAAAGTGGCACCTTACCTATGAACATGGTCTGTTTGCCAGTGAAGAGTATTTGAAGAAGAAGGGGGTTCCAAAAGTGCCTGAAGATCTTAAGAATCATTGTATGATGGGATATGGTACCCATGAATTTACTCATTTTGAGGAGATTAACTGGCATCTGAAGGGGAAAAGCTGGGGGTTACCAAAACTCGTACCTACTTTGACCATAAATTCAACATCTTCCATGTTTTCAGCAGCGGAACAAGGTATTGGTATCTGCTCATTCCCCGTTGATTCAAATGTTTTTTACAAGGGAAATTTAATGAGAGTCCTGCCTCAAATTAAGGGGCCTATAATCAAAGCCTATTTTTGCACGAAGCAAAACGCAAGTGCGTCTATGCAAAAAAGCACCTATGTATTCCAACGTTTTTTTGAAAAATACTTAGAAAGTATCGGGGTGAAATTTAACGTGGATTAACTTATTAGGATAGAGTTTGTTTTTCAATTACTAAAAAAAAACATCGAGGAGACACCCATTGACTAAAATAAGAACGATACTGACCGCGACAATTGGAAACGCCATTGAGTACTACGACATCACCCTTTATGGGTTTTTTGCGGTGTTCTTATCTCCCTTATTTTTTCCGTCAGAAGACCTTGCAAACTCCCAATTTGCAAGTCTTGCCGCATTTGCCATCAGCTTTCTCGCAAGACCTTTTGGGGGGTTAATATTTGGTCATATTGGGGATCGTTGGGGGCGTAAGAGGGCGCTTGTTCTTGCTGTGCTTCTTGTGACCATTCCAACGACGATTATGGGACTTCTCCCTACGTATGCAACAATTGGGATTTTTGCTCCCATCATTCTCGTTTTGTGTCGCATAATGCAAGGGATTTGCACCGGTGGGGAGTATACGGGAGCTGCGATTTTTCTATCAGAGCACCATCGCAATCAAAAGAGGGAAGGGTTTATTTGTAGTCTTCTCCCCGCTTCCAGTCTTATCGGAGCGCTCTTGGGTACAACCCTTGGGGGACTTTGCACCTTGCCGTTCATGCCCACATGGGCGTGGCGTGTGCCCTTTTTGTTGGGGGCTGTTTTTGGTCTTATCGGGTATTTCTTGCGAAGTTCTCTCGTTGAAACACCGGAGTTTCTGGCAAACCAAACGAAGGAGAAGCAGGCTATGCTTCCCTTACTGCAGGTATTTAGTCAAGACAAACGCAGCTTTTTGTCCGCCTTTTGGCTTTCGGCCTTTCATCTTGTCCTATTTTACACGCCTGTTGTCTATATTGTTCAATTCATGTTGCCCAAAGACACGCTCGTTTCTTCAGGAATGTTCTTAAATACGGGGTTTCTCGTTTTGCTGATTGCTCTTTTCCCCCTCATGGGCATTGCAGCAGATGTCTATGGAAGAAAACGTGTCATGATGACAGCAGCACTGGCCATATTTGCCTTAGCCATACCATTGTTCTTATTTCTTAATTATGAGAACTCTTTATTAAATGTGTTTGTAGTCTTGTTAGCCTTTTGCGTTGTCTCTGGTGCTTCAGTTGGCCCGGCTGTATCCTTTATTCCAACCTTGTTCCCCACACAAAACAGATATAGCGCTATGGCCTTGGCAACAGGTTTAGGAGACGCCTTAGGAGGCGCTACTCCCTTGATTTGCCATGGTTTTGTAAGTGCCTTTGGGACTCCTATTGCCCCTGCTTTTTATGTGATGATTTGCAGTGTTTTTGGCATCATAGCAATAAAGTACTCAAGGCCTATCGGGTCGAATCTTTCAACACAAGAGGAAGACATTTCAGCTTTGGAGAAGAAAACAAAAAGAGGTGTTGGATACTGATAACTTATCTAGTTCCCAACTTCTTGCTCTTTAGCTGCTCTTCGATAAGACACAATACTAAAGGGAAAGGTGCTGACATATCCTATAGCAACGACCGTCAATGTCATCCAGGGTTTACTGAAGAGGGCAGCTGTGGATAAGGCGCTGATGACCATGACAGGTAGCACGTACTTGTGGGGAATGTGAACCTTTTTCAAGGAATATGTGGGAATCGCACTCACCATTAATAAAGCCACGGCAAAAAGGATGAGTCCACAGAAGTATGGGCTGTAAATGAATGAATAAGACCATTCAAAAGAAAAGACAATGGGACTGATCGCAAGGGCAGCGGCCGCTGGAGCCGGTGTTCCCGTGAAATAGGCAACCGCCCATGTTGGTGTTGTTCCCTCAATGCTTCGTGTGTTGAAACGTGCTAAGCGCAAAGCCATACAAACGCTGAAGAGCAATACGAGTGCCCACCCAAATCCGCCCCACTGGTGAAGGGTGAAAAAATACATGACCAGGGCAGGGGTGACGCCAAAACTAATAAAGTCTGAAAGAGAGTCAAGTTCAGCCCCAAAGCGGCTTGTACTCCCAAAAAACCGTGCCAAGCGGCCATCAACGGCATCAAGGATGCCAGCAATGAGTATAGCGGTCACGCACCATTCCCACCGTTCTTGCAAAGCAAAGCGAACAGCACTTAAGCCTGTACAAAGGGCAAGAACCGTTGCGATATTGGGGAGCATGGAAGCGAGTGTATATCCTTGCAAGGGGCGTTTTCGGAGACGGCCTGGCAACCGCGTTCGAAGGGTGCGCTTACTTGGTGTTGCCTCACTCTTGTTTTCTTGAAGTGCAGTCGTTTTTCGTTTCCAAGTCATTAGTGGCACGTTCCTTCTCGCAACACCTTCTTTGGCATGGCTTTCGCATTTAAATCAGCAATTACTGATTCGCCTGCAATCATGCGTTGCCCTTCGATAATAAGAGGGTTGATTCCTTCGGGCAAGTAAATATCCATGCGACTCCCAAAACGAATGAGACCATACACAGCTCCGGTTTCAACGGTATCGCCTTGTTTAACATTGCAAACGATTCGTCTGGCAATCAGTCCTGCGATTTGGACAAAGGCAACTTTGGTATGATTGGTCGTTTCAATGACGAGAGATTGTCGTTCATTATGATCGCTCGCTTTATGGGATGCTGCATTCAAGAAGTGTCCAGGGCTATAAACGGACTTTACAATTTTACCTCCAATTGCTATCCGATTTACGTGCACATCAAAGACATTCAAGAAAATACTAATCCGAAGATGAGGCGCTTTGCCCATGTCAAGTTCGGCAGGAGGCGGCATGGTTGTAATGGCGCAAACGATACCGTCTGCAGGGCTGACGATGAGTCCTCCTTGAGTTGGTGTAATTCTCTTGGGGTTTCGGAAAAAATAAGCACACCATCCTGTTAAGATTAGCCCAATCCATCCGAGGGGTTCTGCCACATAAAATAGGACAACAGAAAGGACTGCAAATATAACGATAAAGCGCCACCCTTCAGGGTGAATGCGTATGGGAAGGAACAGAGACATGGTTAAAGTTGACTCCCTTGAACTCAATTGCTTCCCACACTGCCCTGAACTTTAGAAAATTTCAAGGGGGGAATCTTAAGAGGAGAGTCTAAAGGATGAGTATCTTAAAAAAAGAGGGGGTGTTTGCACACCCCCTCTTTTTGTTTTATAAGGGTTTTAATTATCGGCGCAAATCGCGCGTGAGCAAGCTTGTCCAGAAGCCTTCTAGGCTGGTCAGCATCTGATCTAATTCTTCTGCTTTTGCAGCATCAACACCTTCTTGAGCAAGGGCTTTTGCGTGCATGGTGAACAATTCATCCAACCGGTCATGTAACTTGATACCCTTTTCTGATAGCTTAACATGGCTGGAGCGGCGGTCATGAGCACTTGGTTCTTGGATCAAATAGCTGTTTTGAACCATTTTACGCAAGTTATAAGAAACATTGGATCCAAGATAGTAACCACGGTTGGTCAACTCGCCGACCGTTACTTGTCCCCGTCCAACGTTATACAAAACAAGGCACTGCACGTTGTTAATGTCTCGAATCTTCATGCGATCTAATTCAACCTTCACAACTTCAAGGAAGAGCCGGTGAAGGCGTTCGATCATCACAACGGACTTAAAATAATTTTCTTTCATGGTTTACACCCCTTATAAAACTTTCTGTTTCTATTTAAATTTATCGCTAATTGGTTAAAATTCTTTTAAGCTTTTAAAAAAAAATGAAAAGATATCTATTTTTTTTCTTGAGAACGCTTGTCGCCCCGTGAAATTTTCCTCCTTGAGGTACCTCATAGGACCAATTCTTAAGCGAATTTTCCCTGCAATCCTTGCAGACACCCCCCCCCTCGCAATCTCCAAGTGTTATTTTCTTAAGAAGCGCAACGGTACTTTCAAGAAAATTCGTTCATCATGATCATTAGATCTTGTAATCCCTCAGAAGCGAAAGCGTTCCTGGGTGATGTGCACTTTTGTTTTTTTATGGTTGCAGCATCAAAAAAGCGGTCTAAAAATCTCAATTGTGGTATTATAAATCCCGAGACAGCTTTTTGATTCACTCTAGGTAAGAGTATATTTATACTATTCCTTATTGTTTTTCAATACCATAGATACAAAAAAAACAAATAAACATGTATTTTGGCCAAAATTTAAGGAAATCCTGGGGTTTTTTATTAACATTTCCATTACAATCGAGGATGGGGCGTTTATACGGCAGAAGACGTGGAAAAATTGACAAGGGTTGAAAAACTCTAGAAAATAACGGATGATACCTTACAAATTTTTTAAACGAAAAGCTCTAACTTAATGATTGTTGCAAAAAAACTGGGAAACTTTGATCCTTTGCGCGTAGCTTCAGAGATTGCTGATGAATCTTCGTGGAATTGGGAAAGATTGCGCCCAGATGAATTGGTCATCGATATACCAGGCCATTGGGGAGAATATCGGTTTCACTTATGTTGGCAGCCAGAGTCCAGTCTCTTTTACTTGGCGTGTTTTCTAGATTTAAAAATTCCCGAGTCTTTGCCAAGCGGAATCTATGAACTATTAACACTAATCAATCGCAGGTTGTGGATGGGCCATTTTGATTTGGTTGAGGATCAATGGATTGTGTTTCGTTATGCTCTTCCTTTGCAAAGCCATAAATCTAAAGAGGTGATTCCTCAAATTGAGGAGCTCATGGATACCATCATTGGGGAATGTGAAACATTCTATCCAGTTTTCGGAACCCTATTGACCCATGATATATTGCCCCAAGATGCGTTGCAGATGGGGTTAATTGATACGGTTGGTGAGGCATAAAAAACGACGCCGATTATTGGCATCACCATTGTCATTCCATGCTACACTAAACCTTGAGATAAGGGAGGTCATATGAAGCGAACAAAATTTCTTCTGGTTGGGTGTGGTGCAATGGGCGGCGCTTTAAAGGCCGGGTGGGAGCGTGTGAACGCTCCTTTTGATGTTGTTGTTATCGAACCTTCAAATTCCCAATATTTACCTGATTTTGCCGCATTACCAGGGGACTATATTCCTGAAATGATCATCTTTGCGGTGAAGCCACAAGTTTTGCCCGAAATTTTGCCCAATTATTGCCGTTTTTCTGGTCAAGGGTGCTTATTCTTATCCATAGCGGCAGGTGTTCCGTTGGAGGCTTTCCACAAGGTCTTAGGTGAAAAGGAGAGCATCATTCGAGCGATGCCGAATCTTCCTGTAACTGAAGGACAGGGGATAGCTGTATTAACGACACGTCATCTTTTAAGTGAATCCCATCGGTCTATGGGGCAGGCCATCTTTGAGGCATCTGGAAAAGTATTATGGCTTGACAAAGAAAGTTTGATGGATGTGGTTACAGCTATATCAGGCAGCGGTCCTGCTTATTTCTTTCGTATGGTGGAATGTTTGGCTCAAGCTGGCATTGTTTGTGGGTTACCCCCAGAAGTTGCGATGCAATTGGCCCGTCAAACAGCTGTAGGGGCGGGTGCAATGCTTCAGCATTCCTCTGAGACTGCCACGGATTTGCGCATTCGCGTTACGAGCCCTGGGGGGACTACTGCGGCTGCTTTAAGTGCTTTTGATCATCAGGATGCATTAGGAAAGTTGGTGCGCGTGGCTGTAAAAGCAGCCATCCATAGAGGACAGGAACTGTCTCAATGAACGAAGAGGCCTTATGGAAATTAGCTGATGAAGGTGGCCTGGCAGCCTTGACGGTGGATCGACTCGCCCAAGAAACCGGGCAACATACCCTTGACCTGAAGACCCTTTATCCTGATCCAGCGTTTATGGTGTTGGTCCTTATGGAAGAAATTCATAACCAGGCTATGACAACACAAATCGAATCAACATCCGCTATCCTCGATCGATTAACAGATCAAATTATGGCCCACTTAGATGCGTGCCTTGCTCATCGAGAAACGATACGACGTTTATGGGGTGACTTAGTGTCGACGCCCATGGTGGTGCTGACTTTACGTCCATATTTGATGAAGATGGTTGGGCGCGTTTTGAAAGAATGCGGCCTTAAGGATGATGATCTCTGGTCGCCGATTCGGTTGAGGGCTTATGCGGCTCTCATCATTTATGTCCTTTATACCTGGCTCTATGACGAAACACCGCAACAAGAGCATACGCTTGTCACTTTGGATCGCGGGCTGAAACAGTTGAGTGAAATGCCATGGTAAATCCCTTAAAAGTGGACGTAGTGATCGTTGGAGGAGGCTTGGTGGGTGGCACGCTCTCCGTGGCGCTGGCGCAACAAAATTTTAACGTAGCTGTTATTGATCGAGATTCACCGGACGAGCTGTTAAAGCCAGACCTTGATGGGCGTACAACAGCGGTTTCTTACGGATCTAAACTTATTTTTGAGAAGTTGGGTATC
Organism: Alphaproteobacteria bacterium; assembly: GCA_019746225.1. Classification (NCBI taxonomy): domain Bacteria; kingdom Pseudomonadati; phylum Pseudomonadota; class Alphaproteobacteria; species Alphaproteobacteria bacterium. Next base: position 37,122 of record JAIESE010000012.1, read on the forward strand.
TGGGAAAAAGTGGCTCACGCAGCTGAGCCCATATTAGATATCCGTGTTTTTGAACGTGACTCTCCCTGGGCGATTTATTATGACCATCGAGATATTGGAAGCATTCCTATGGGATATATCGTTGAAAATCTGGTTCTACGCCAAGGGATTTTCCATAGGGCGGCAGAGCTTGCCAACCATCTGACTTGGATGGCGCCAGCAAATGTTGCGCGTACGACGCGAAATCTGGAGAGTGTTGTCGTTGATTTAGAAGATGGGCGCATCCTTAAAAGCCCTCTTTTGGTTGGAGCAGAAGGTCGTCTTTCACCCACAAGAGACGACGCTAATCTTAAGACATTTCGGTGGAGTTACGAGAAAATGGCTTTGATTGCACATGTGGTCCACGAAAAGCCCCACCTTGGGACTGCTTGGGAAATTTTTCAACCCCAAGGCCCTTTTGCGATTCTGCCTTTAAAGACTTGTTCCACAACGGGCGCGTATCGTTCTGGCATTGTATGGACAGGGTCTCCCGATGATATTAAGCGTTTGTTGGAGTTGGATGATGCAAAGCTCACTTCTGAACTCCAGGACCTCTTTCCCTATTTTGGAACGCTTGACGTGTCCGGTAAGCGATGGTCCTACCCTTTAAGCGCCATGGTGGCCAAGGAAACCGTTGATCATCGCCTCGCCATTGTCGGAGATGCGGCTCATACGGTGCATCCAGTAGCGGGGCAGGGGGTCAATTTAGGATGGCGGGATGCGAAAGCGTTGGCAGAGGTTCTTGGCAAGGCACGGGGATTAGGGTTGGATATTGGGTCAAAGAGTATCCTCGAGGACTATCAACGCCGTCGCCGGGTTGATACTTTATCCATTCTCGCCATGAGTGATGGCATGGTGCGTTTATTCTCGAACAAATCCAATATCCTCTCTTTCTTGCGTAATACTGGCCTTGGTATTGTTAACGAGATCCCCCCATTGAAGCGTCGTCTCATGCGCCATGCGATGGGTATTTAACCTCCTCTTTCCCTGCCCTTGCTCTCTCAATCCAGAGTTTCTATAGTATCAAGTATGAAGCTGAATTTAGAAAAATTTCCCCTCATGGGGGATCAGATTACTCAAAAGCTCTTCCAGACATTTGAAAAGCATGGAGTTTACCCGCGCTTTGTGGGGGGGTGTGTTCGCGATGCCATTCTAGGTGTTGAGGCTTATGACATTGATATTGCTGTTCCGATCCCGCCCGATGAAATTATTTATATTCTCACAACAGACGATATCGATTCTATCCCCACAGGGTACGAATTTGGAACGATTACTGCCGTTCTGGAAGGTCGCCCGTTTCAAATTACTTCTTTGCGGGAAGATTGGGAAACGGACGGTCGTCATCCGCGCGTAACCTTTGGAACCGACTGGGAGGAAGACGCAGCCCGTCGCGACTTTACAGTTAATGCTCTCTATGCGGAAAGAGATGGAACAGTCATTGATTATTTTGGGGGGATTGAAGATCTAGAGGCGGGGATTATTCGGTTCGTCGGCGATCCGGACATGCGCATTCGGGAAGATTATTTGCGCATTTTGCGGTATTTTCGTTTTCTCGCCTGGTATGGTCATGGTCCCATCGAGCCCCAAGCCTTGCAGGCATGTGCCACCCATCATCATGGGTTAAAGGGCTTGTCGCGGGAACGCATTGGCCATGAGTTTATGAAATTGTTGAGCGCCCCAAAGCCGCTTTTAAGCCTCACCCTCCTTCATCAGAAAAGCCTTGATTCATTTGTTGTGCCACAGCCCCTGAATCTTAAAGCCATCGAGGCTCTTCTCGCCTTTGGAGAGCCCACAAGTGTGATGTGCCGTCTGGCCGCCCTGTCGTTGCCAAATATTGACGTCAAAGGTGCCAGCACAGCTTTGCGTCTTTCTCGTGATCAAAGGCAGTATCTTCATGATTGTGTCATGCGCCTTGATTCTTATCCGAGTTCAGAGAGGACCATCTATCGGAATCTCTATCAAGATGGCGTCTCGCTTTTCAAGGATTTCACCCTATTGAGCTTGTGTGTAGGCTCGTTGAGCGCGTCCGCCTCGATTCAGCGCGAGGCTTTCAAAATAGCCGCCTCTTGGCATTCCCCAACGTTTCCGATTCAGGGAAAGGACTTGGTGGATATGGGTGTTATAGCTGGCCCAAAGCTGGGAGAGCTCCTAAAAGCTTGCGAGTCCTGGTGGATTGATCAAGGCTTTTTCCCTGATCGAGAGGCTTGTTTGGCGTGGGTGAGGGACGCTGAGTCTCAAGAAAAAAGTAAATAAATCCCCTTATTTTCCGTACCCTTAGCATTTTACATCTAGACATCTGGCTCCAGATTTATTATGCATGGGAAGCCTGATGTGTAAACGTATGCCCAGATAGCTCAGTTGGTAGAGCAAGGGATTGAAAATCCCTGTGTCGCTGGTTCGATTCCGGCTCTGGGCACCATTAATTGTTCTCGAGTTTTTCCTTCAATTGTAGATGAGGTAATTTTTATTTATCTTGTAAATTCTCTTAAGAAGTGCTTAAATAAGAAGCAATAAAACAGCGTGGGTATAAATAAATAATGCCGTTAGAGCCAAGTGTCGTTGTAGAATTACAGCACAAGCTGGATAAGTTGAAAAAGGAAGATCGTCAACTCGAAGACGAGATTGCACAACTGTCTCTTCAAGGCCTCAATGACGATATTCAAGTTTTTCGCTTAAAGAAACGCCGCATCATGGTTAAAGAACAAATCCAAAAAATCGACGCTCTCCTCGTTCCTGACATTATCGCTTAAAGTATAAAGCTTTTCATTTCAATACATATCATTTTACATTTAAAACCTCTAATATCTTGACGTGAGGCCTGGTTTAGCTGATAGTATGCATTGAAATTGTTTAATTAAAGGAGAATAAGATGGCTTTAAAAGGAAGCAAGACAGAAGCAAATTTGAAAGAAGCCTTTTCAGGCGAATCTCAAGCCAATCGCCGGTATTTGTATTTCGCACAAAAAGCGGACGTTGAAGGCTACAACGATGTGGCGAGCGTATTCCGCTCTACCGCCGAAGGCGAAACTGGTCATGCCCATGGTCACTTGGAATTCTTGGAAGCGGTCGGCGATCCGGCAACAGGCTTGCCGATTGGGGATACGACCCTAAATTTGAAGGCTGCTATTGCTGGGGAGACCCATGAATATACAGATATGTATCCAGGTATGGCTCGTACTGCCCGTGAAGAAGGTTTTGAAGAGATTGCTGATTGGTTTGAGACATTGGGCAAGGCTGAGCGTTCCCACGCCGGTCGCTTCCAACGTGCTTTGGAGACCATGAGCTGAGGTTGATTTAGCTTTCTGAAGCGCCAGATTGTATTCTTACCCCTCCCCTTGTGGGAGAGGTAAGAATACAAAATCATTTATTCTAACTTCCCCCCTCGCGCCAATTCAATTATCATCTGCTTAAGAACACGACAAAAAGGTAAAACCTGTATGCGTCACCCCATTGACTGGACCCATCCTGATTATTTGAACCCGGAAAAGCTAGATGAAGAAGTGCGTCGGGTCTTTGACATATGTCATGGATGCCGCCGTTGCTTTAATTTATGTGATACCTTCCCCCGATTGTTTGATCTCGTGGACGAGTCCCCAACGGGTGAGCTTGATTCCGTTAAAAGCGAAGACTTTGCCCCCGTTGTTGAGGCGTGCACCTTGTGTGACTTGTGCTTTGCGTCGAAATGTCCCTACATTCCTCCTCATGAGTTCAACCTCGATTTTCCTCACCTGATGTTGCGGTATCGGGCGCTCGAATTATCCCAAGGTAAAGTCCCTTTTACGAAAAAAGTGATGGCAAAAACGGATCAGACCGGCGCGATTGGTACGATTGTGTCACCGCTAGCCAACTGGGCCACAAAAGAGGGAAATGCCCTTACGCGTCCTTTGATGGAAAAGACCCTTGGTATTCATCGAGATGCCGCGTTGCCCAAGTTTCAATCTTCTACTCTTGTTCGTCAAACAAAGGACCCGTTGCCCCTCAATACGAGCGCTGCGGCTTATGGGCGCAAAGTCGCGATTTACGCAACGTGTTATGGTAATTATAATGATCCGAAAATTGGCCTTGCTACCCGAAAAGTCCTTGCCCATAACGGGGTTGAAACACAAGTTGTCTATCCAGGGTGTTGTGGCATGCCTCTTCTTGAACAAGGGAATCTAGAAGCGGTCGCAAAGGCCGCCCGTAACGTTGCCAAAGAGATGCGCCCCTGGATTGATCAGGGGTATGAGGTGATTGCCCTTGTTCCTTCATGTGCGCTGATGTTGAAATCAGAATGGCCATTGATTGTGCCGGATGATGAGAATGTGCAAGTGTTAAGCAAAGCAACCCGAGATATTAGTGAATATATGGTTGCTCTTTCGAAAGAACCTGGATTGGAACCCGGTCTTAAACCGTTGACAGAAGGGGTCACGGTTCATATTGCGTGCCATGCTCGGGCTCAAAATATCGGTCAAAAGGCCACGGATTTGCTGCGGTTGATTCCGGATATCGATCTCCAAGTGATTGAGCGATGTTCGGGTCATGGCGGTGCGTGGGGGGTGATGGCTGAGAACTTTGACATAGCCCTTAAAGTGGGTAAACCTGTGGCGCAAAGTGCCCTTAAATCGGAAAATCGACTTGTGCTATCGGAATGTCCTCTCGCGGCTACCCATATTCGCCAGGGGATGGAGAAGTTGGATGAAAGGGCTGTTGTAGAAGAAGCCCACCCGATAGAAATTTTCGCCCGTGCCTATGGCCTGTAACAGAAGAAGAAAAAAATGAAGAAACGCATCACCAAAGAAGACCTGTTGCCTCTTGAGGAATTTACGAAGATCCGTGCCACCAAGCGCCAAGAGACGATCTCGATCAAGAAGAATCGCCGGCTTCCATTGGGTCAAGAAGCCACGCTTTTCTTTGAGAATTACGACACTTTGTGGTGGCAAATTCAAGAAATGCTCTACATCGAAAAGGGAGGCGACGCACAAGCAGAAGATGAGCTCCTTGCCTACAATCCTCTGTTGCCACAAGGGCAAGAGCTGGTTGCCACCTTTATGATTGAAATCGATGACCCTGTCCGTCGCGCCCAAGTGTTGGGCGTGCTGGGGGGCATTGAATATCATTTGACCATCCGCTTTTGTAACCATATTTTGAAGGGAGCGCCTGAAGAGGACCCGAGTCGCACGACAGAGTCCGGTAAGACTTCGGCCATCCACTTTATTCATTGGGTGTTTTCAAAGGATCAGATCGCTGACTTTTCGAAGCCTCATCAAGACATTGTCGTTGAAATTACCCATCCTCAATTCACCATTAAAACGCTCATGCCCGAGGCTGTACGGGCTGCTTTGCAAGGTGATTTTGAGGAGTGATAAAATAAATTCGTCGCTAGAGTTAATTAAGGAAAAATACGCGTAAAATCGAAGGTTTTTTTTCACTCCCCGTTATTGATTCCTTTACCTTTGATGGTTAAAGTTAAAGATATGGGTTAAGACTAAAAAGTATTTTACGACAAGCCTCGACAGCGCCTCAAAGCTGTTGTTTAGAATTTGAAGGAAGAAAAATGACCATGGTGGCACCGAAGACCCAAACATTGGCTCAATTGAGTTACCAAGGAAAAACCATTGATCTTCCTGTTTATTTTGGTACGGATGGCCCGGGTGTCTTGGATCTTCAGGGTCTATATAATGAGACGGGGTTGTTTACCTTTGACCCGGGTTTTGTTTCAACAGCCAGCTGTCGCTCTGAAATTACTTTTATTGATGGCACCAAAGGGATGTTGCTCTATCGAGGCTATCCCATTCAACAATTGGCTGAAAAGAGCGATTTTATGGAAGTGGCGTATCTTCTTCTTTACGGAGATTTGCCAACATCCTCTCAAAAAGACGAATTTGTTCAAGCGATCAATAAGCATACCCTTGTACATGAACAGGTGAGTGCCTTTTACCGTGGGTTCCGCCGAGATGCCCACCCCATGGCCATTATGGTCGGCGTGGTTGGCGCCTTATCATCCTTTTATCACGACAGCTTAGACATTCAAGATCCCGCTCAACGTCACATTGCAGCCTTGCGGCTCATTGCTAAGATGCCAACACTGGCCGGAATGGCTTATAAATATTCTATTGGTCAGCCGTTTGTGTACCCTCAAAATCACCTCTCTTATTCTGAAAACATGTTGAATATGTTTTTCTCAACACCAGCTGAACCTTATAAAATTAATCCCGTGTGGGCAAAGGCCATTGATCGCATCCTTATTTTGCATGCGGATCATGAGCAAAATGCGTCTACCTCAACCATTCGCTTGGCGGGCTCTAGTGGTGCGAACCCCTTTGCCTGCATCGCAGCCGGTATTGCGGCGCTATGGGGCCCAGCCCATGGAGGCGCTAATGAGGCGGTTTTAGGAATGTTGGATGAAATTGGAACCATTGATCGCATCCCGGAATACATCAATCGGGCCAAAGATAAAGGCGACCCCTTCCGGTTGATGGGATTTGGGCACCGCGTTTATAAGAGCTATGACCCTCGAGCCACTGTGTTGCGCGAGACGTGTCATGAAATTATGGCGGATCTGGGGATTGAAAATCATCCCACTCTCCAACTTGCCATGGAGCTGGAACGCATCGCTTTGGCGGATGACTATTTTATTGAGAAAAAGCTTTATCCCAATGTGGATTTCTACTCAGGGATTATTTTTAAAGCGATGGGCATTCCGGTGACAATGTTTACCGTCCTGTTTGCCATTGCGCGAACCGTTGGGTGGATTTCTCAATGGAAAGAAATGATTGCCGATCCGTTGCAAAAGATCGGTCGTCCTCGTCAGTTGTATGTTGGTAAAGGGTATAGGGACTATGTTCCTATGGAAAAACGTTTGGAGGAGAGAAAATGATAGAGACGAATACGAATAGAAGACGCACCTCAGACGATCGTTATGAAACATGTATTTCCGACCCAACCAAGAAAATGATTTATCAAATTATTCAGTCTTCAGCCAATGATAATTTGATGCCGGCAACCAAATGGTTTACCTGGCTGATTGCCTGGACCATTCTTGTGGGGGCAGCGCTCGCCTACGCTATATTTTAATTGGTATTCTTAGAAGCAGATTTTAGCATATTACATTGCCAGATGAGGGCGTTCTCTCAATTTATTAATCAACGGCAATAAGGGTCAAAAAGAATGTTGGGAATACAGGGTAATGACCTTCCAACATCTTGATTTTTAAAATCAAGATGTTGGATTCTTACGAACTTATAATTTTTTAAAAGCTCTCTTAATATTTTGGCCTGCCTTTTCTAGGGCTTTCCCAGCATTGTGAGCTTCTTGCTCAACTGTTGGTCGAACCTCATTTTTCACAAAGCCTTCAAGGCGTTTTCCCTGAGTATCTGCGTCAACTTTCGCTTTCGCTGTAAAGCCGTCTAGTCTTTTACCCAAGATTTCAAAATGGCCCACCTTTTTCTCATCTTTTTTTGCTACAACGAGTTCGTTTGGAATAGCCGCAACGACTTCAGGCAACTTAAATTCCACTAGAAGAGAGCGTTGATTGGCTTCATCTATTATAATTCTGGATAGTTTCCCCTCTGCATCAGCTTCTTCCGCAAATGTTACGGGAACAGTGCCTTCAGAGACTTCTTTAAGAAAGGTTCTCATTGCCAGTGGTTTTGTTTCAGGGGGAAAGTATCCTAAGATTACATTTCCATTTATAGGGCTATCTACTTTAAGTACACGATATTTTGCACCCTGTGGATTTATATCTGCAACGAAACTTACGTTATGATTTCCTTCCTCTTCAGCGACCTCTCCAACGAAGCTACGAAATGTCGAAGTGCGTGGCGTTAGAGGTGTATGTTCGGTAGCTTCAAGTGGCGTTAGGTTATCTAAGTCGATTGCTTGAACCGGCATGATTCCCAAAAGGGCAGGCAGGGTCCATTTAAATAGTTTCTTCATCGCGATTCTCCTTAATTGTTATATTAAAAACCTAATGGGATTTGTCTTTGCTCAAGTGCCAAGAACTGGTTATGAACCACTCATCATCCATTAGGGATAAGTATATATATCATGTAAAGGAATTAGTTACAACTTTACATATTTTTAAAATATTGAAATGTTCATTGTTAATCCTCATCCTCGCCAGTCATCCGACGCCCACGTTTTATATGACCCCGACGGGCCTTGCTCGCCAGGCGGGATTCTTTGGACGCTCTCGTAGGTTTACTGGGGATACGTTTTGTGGGGGGAATGGTTGCGCGAAGAATGAGCTCGGCCAAGCGTCGACGGGCATCCTGGCGATTTTGGTCTTGGCTGCGATAGCGTTGCGCCGTGATGATGAGGATGCCTTCTTTCGTAAGACGACTCCGGACCATCGCCAACAGGCGTTCCCGTATGTCTTCTGGCAAGGAAGCAGAGTGGCCGATATCAAAGCGAAGTTGCACAGCTGTAGACACCTTATTGACGTTTTGCCCGCCAGGTCCACTAGCTCGAATAAAGGATTCACTGATTTCACGCTCATCAATAAAGAGTGTTGGCGTTATTTGCATATGACTCAAGCCCTCTGGTTATTGTCTAAATTCAAGTCTATGATAGACTTATTAACAGAAGTATACCAAGAATATTGAAAGGCCTCGTTATGGGAACTACTCCGGCATTTTGGATCATCTTCAATGTCCTCGTACTCGCAATGCTTTGGCTTGATCTGCGTGTTTTTCATAGAGAAGCCCATGTTGTCAATGCTCGGGAAGCCTTAAGATGGTCCTTGGTTTGGGTTCTCATATCTTTGGGGTTTGCGGCGGGTCTCTACTTCTTTATGGGCCACGACAAAGGCATGGAGTTTTTGGCAGGATATATCGTTGAGAAATCCTTAAGCATCGATAATATATTTGTTTTTTCCCTTGTTTTTCAATCTCTTCATATTCCTCTAAAATATCAACATCGGGTATTGTTCTGGGGAATTATCGGTGCCCTTATCTTAAGGGCATTGATGATCTGGTTCGGCCTTGCCCTTATTTCATACTTTCATCCGATCCTTTATTTATTAGGGGCATTTCTTGTATTCACAGGCCTCAAGATACTTTTAATGCCAGAAAAGCCACGCAATCTTGAAACACACCCCCTCATACTGTTTTTACAACGGTATATTCCCCTCACCAATAAAATAGAGGGGCAACAGCTTTGGTTAAAAGTCAAAGGTAAAGGATGGACGGCAACGCCTTTATTTTTAGCTTTAGCTCTCATTGAATTTTCTGATCTTATTTTTGCCATTGACTCTATCCCCGCTATTTTTGCCATAACCCTTGATCCATTCATCGTCTATACATCCAATGTCTTTGCAATTTTAGGGTTGCGATCCCTCTACTTTCTATTAGCTGACGCAGTTGTAAAATTTACCTATTTAAAACCTGGGGTTTCTCTTATTCTATGTTTTGTGGGGATAAAAATGATGATTATGGATATCTATAAAATTCCAACGGAATGGTCATTATTCGTGATAATATCAATTTTGGGGGGGAGCATTTTGCTCTCCTATTTTAAAGGGGATGAAAAGTGCCCCAAATAGGATCGCTTTTTGTTATTTTGGGTACTCTCGCTTGGTGTGGGGCGTTTAGCTATTTAAGCGCTCAGGCAACGGACACCCTAGAGTGGTTTTGCCTTGTGATGATTGGTCTTGTGTCTGTCGCAACCATGGCTTACTGGGTTTATGCCAATAAGCAACAAAATATATATAAGCAGAAACTGAAGCTTATTCATGCGGGCATATCGACTCTAACACCAGCCATTGAAGCTGCAATTTTTGATGAGTCGGGCAAATCAATTTGGACGACGCACCCCAACACCTATCCCAATCAAGAAGAGTTTTTACGCAAAATCCTGAATCGTATTGCACCAACTCCGGAGGCGGCTGAACTCAAGGCAATGATCGAAGGCCATGTTCGCGGAGAAATCCTGGTGAGTGGGGGGGGGAATGGGTTGGGGCAGGACCAGAAGTGGTGGTTGTTGGCAACGGCACCCCTTGATATTGGGGGATATTTTGGTCGCAAAGGTCTTATGGCTGCCCTTCGGGATATAACACCCCATTTTGCCAGTCACAATCAGTTGAAGCACAATTATGCTGCGCTTGAGTCCTTTGTGGATAAGGCACCTATTGCGGTTGTTTATACCAATACATTTGGGTTAATCACTGGCACAAACACAACGTTTTGTCGGTGGCTTGGACTCCCCCGAGAGGGGCTTTTGGGAATGGCGCTTCAAGCTTTTTTGGGAGAAGAATGGGCGCAAGGTAAGCCCATTATCCCTGTGCACAGTCCCCATACGGTTCCTTTCAAGATGTTGGCGCTCACCTCGCAGAAATCTCAACCCCTTCTTTTTTGCCGAGCGGACAGTCTTCTTTCCAGTGGGGCAGGGGCCGGGGTGTTTAAACAAGCTTTTTCAGATGCAACAATTCCGGCCGTCATGATTGGTGAGGATGGCCAAATTATTGACCACAATCCTTCCTTTTCCGTAATGGTGGGGGAGATGAAGCCGCATCAAGACTTCTTTGAAATGATTCATCCCGCCATGCGGTCAGAAACAACGACCAAGCTGCGTCGGGCCTTTGAGCGAACCACCCCACCAACACCTTTTGAAATTCGTTTTGATGAGGATAAAATTCAGACAACCACCTATGTCTCTCACTTGATTCAAGAAGATGACACACCCATCCTCATGCTCCAATTTCTTGATATTTCAGAACAAAAGCGCCTGGAGCGACAATTCATCCAATCCCAGAAAATGCAAGCGGTAGGACAATTAGCTGGTGGTATCGCTCACGACTTTAACAATTTACTGACTGCGATGATCGGGTATTGTGATTTGCTTCTTCAAAGGTATTTGCCCAATGATCCTGCCTATACGGATGTGATGCAAATAAAACAAAACGCCAATCGCGCGGCGAACCTGGTGCGCCAGCTTCTTGCCTTTTCTCGCCAACAAACGTTGCAGCCCAAGGTTGTTCATATTACGGACAATTTGGCGGATCTCTCGACTCTATTGCGCCGGCTTATTGGTGCTGGCATCGAGCTGAAAATGATTCATGGTCGGGATCTGTGGCCTGTAAAGGTTGACGTGAGTCAGCTGGAACAAGTTATTATTAATCTCGTTGTCAATGCAAGAGATGCCATCACGAATGGAGGGACACTGACCATCCGCACCAGCAATTACCAATGCTTGAAGCAACAACGGATTGGCCATGATCTGGTAGCAAAAGGGGATTATGTCATGATCGAGGTTATCGACACCGGGCATGGTATTCCGCCCGAACATTTAGAGCATATTTTTGAGCCGTTCTTTTCGACAAAAGAAGTGGGGGAGGGAACGGGTCTTGGACTTTCCACAGTTTATGGAATCGTGAAACAAACCGGTGGGTTTGTTTTGGTGGATAGTGTGCTTAAGGAGGGGACAAGCTTTAAGATTTTACTTCCTCGTTTCGACGGGATTGAAGAGGTGCACACCCCCCACGTTGAAGCCCCTTCGGGAGACTTGACCGGGGGCGGTACGATACTTTTGGTAGAAGATGAAGATGCGGTACGCATGTTCAGTGCCCGCGCTTTGCGGGAAAAAGGCTACCGTGTCATTGAAGCGGACAGTGGTGAGTCGGCGCTCGACATCGTCAGCAATGGCGAACCCTTTGATCTGTTGGTAACAGACGTGGTGATGCCGAAAATGGATGGTCCAACTTTGAGCAAAAAGATCCGAGATCTATATCCCGATACGAAGACAATTTTTATTTCAGGGTATACGGAAGATACTTTCCGCAAAAATCTTGACCATAACGCAAAAATTCATTTTTTGCCCAAACCTTTTACGCTAAAAGACCTAGCATCTAAAGTCAAAGAAGTGCTAACAATAACTCAGGAAGTGTAACGATTCAGCTTATGGACAACTGCGGCGCTCCATCTCGCTTCCGGTGCTCACTGACATTAAAGTCAGCTCCGCTCCGGTTCTCGATTCCGCTTGCATTTGCCTCATAATCTGAATCGGTAGGTAATAATAAAATAAAAGGAGAATGACCCATGTCGAACGACCTATCCCGTGGTGATAAAACCAAAGCCTTAGACGCGGCCCTATCGCAAATTGAACGTGCTTTTGGAAAAGGCTCCGTGATGCGCTTGGGTCAGCGGGAAAATGCGGTTGATGTTGAAGTTGTCTCTTCCGGCTCTCTTGGTCTTGATATCGCACTCGGCATTGGAGGACTCCCTAAGGGCCGTATTATTGAAGTGTATGGTCCTGAATCTTCGGGTAAAACAACCCTGACACTTCATGTGGTTGCAGAAGCCCAGAAGGTCGGCGGCACATGCGCGTTCATCGATGCGGAACATGCCCTTGATCCAGGCTATGCAAGAAAATTGGGTGTTAATTTGGATGAGTTATTGATTTCTCAGCCGGATACAGGGGAGCAGGCCCTAGAAATTGCGGATACCCTCGTGCGCAGTGGTGCCATTGACGTGCTCGTCATCGACTCTGTGGCAGCGCTTGTCCCGAAAGCGGAATTAGAAGGGGATATGGGCGACTCTCACATGGGCCTTCAAGCGCGATTGATGAGCCAAGCACTTCGCAAGCTTGCTGGGTCAATTTCTAAGACCGGCTGTATGGTCATCTTTATTAACCAAATTCGTCAGAAAATCGGAATTGTATTTGGCAACCCAGAAACAACCACCGGTGGTAACGCGTTGAAGTTTTATGCGTCAATTCGTCTTGATATTCGTCGCATTGGCGCCATTAAGGACAAGGATGTGGTCACGGGCAACCAAACCCGTGTGAAAGTTGTGAAGAACAAGATGGCTCCGCCCTTCAAGGTTGTTGATTTTGACATTATGTATGGGGAAGGCATTTCTAAGACGGGCGAGCTTATTGACCTTGGTGTTCAAGCGGGCGTCATTGATAAGTCCGGATCTTGGTATTCTTATGGAAGTCAACGCATCGGCCAAGGCCGGGAAGCAACACGGGCATTCTTGAAAGAAAATCCAGAAATGTTTGCTGAAATTGAAAAAGCGGTTCGCGATAATACCGGAGTTGTCGCTGAAGCAATGATTGCCAGCCCTGAATCTATGATAGAAGACGCGGCGTAAAACTGGGGGGATTTAGGGGTAAATTCATGCGAACGCTCACAGACATCCGATCCACCTTTCTTCAATTTTTCAAAGACCAGGGCCATGAGCAGGTCAGCTCATCCCCCTTGGTCCCGCGCAATGATCCGACACTTTTATTTACCAATGCGGGGATGGTGCAGTTCAAGGATGTGTTTACAGGCGCAGATAAGCGCCCTTATGTAAGAGCGACGACATCCCAGAAGTGTATCCGAGCCGGGGGTAAGCACAATGACCTTGAGAATGTCGGCTATACCGCTCGCCACCATACCTTTTTTGAAATGTTGGGAAATTTTTCCTTCGGGGATTATTTTAAAGAAGAGGCGATCTCTTTTGCTTGGGATCTGGTCACGAATCATTTTTCCCTTTCGAAAGAACGGTTGTTGGTCACGGTATACTCAGAAGATGAGGAAGCCGCCAAATTCTGGAAGAAGATTTCGGGGTTGTCAGCGGATCGCATCATCCGTATCCCGACGGCTGATAATTTTTGGTCCATGGGCGATACCGGTCCGTGTGGTCCTTGCACGGAAATATTTTATGACCACGGAGAAAAGGTTTTTGGGGGCCCTCCGGGGAGCAAAGATCAAGATGGCGACCGGTTTACGGAAATCTGGAACCTGGTCTTTATGCAATATGAGCAATTTGCCGATGGCCGGCGCATTCCTTTGCCAAAGCCATCCGTGGATACGGGCATGGGGTTGGAGCGTTTGGCCGCCGTTTTGCAAGGGGTTCACAACAATTATGACATCGATCTATTTCAGGCTCTGATCCAGGCCTCTATCGACCTGACTGGTATGAAGGATCCGGCCCATCGCCAATCGCATAACGTGATCGCGGATCATTTGCGGGCATGTTCTTTTCTTTTAGCGGAAGGGGTTCTTCCCAGCAATGAAGGTCGCGGGTATGTCTTGCGCCGTATCATGCGTCGCGCCATGCGCCATGCTCATATATTAGGGGCCAAAGATCCGTTGATGTGGCGCTTGGTGCCGACCCTCATTAGTTTAATGGGCACGGCGTATCCGGAATTAATCCGGGCAGAATCCCTCATTGTGGAGAATTTGCGCCTTGAGGAAGAAAAGTTCCGTCAAACCTTGGAGCGGGGGTTGCGACTCTTGAATGAGGCCACGGCTCCTCTCGGGGTTGATCAACCGCTGCCGGGAGAGGTTGCGTTTAAACTCTATGACACCTTCGGCTTTCCCCTTGATCTGACCCAAGATGTGCTGAAAAGCGCTCATCGTAGCGTCGATTTAGAAGGGTTCCAAACCGCGATGGCAGCGCAGAAAGCTGCCGCACGTGCAGCCTGGGCTGGATCGGGCGAGTCCAAAAATGAGCAAATCTGGTATGACTTGCATGAAGAATTTGGGGCGACTGAATTCTTAGGGTATGACGCTCTGGATGCGGAAGGCATTGTTCAAGTGATCTTGAAGGATGGTCAACGCATGAAAGAGGCAATCCACGGCCAGGAAATTGCCTTGATTGCAAATCAAACGCCTTTCTATGCGGAATCAGGTGGTCAGATGGGAGATCAGGGGAACCTTGTAACGGCGTCCGGGGCTGAACTTCAGGTAACCGATACAATTAAGCAGGGAGGGAGCCTTCACGTTCACCTGGCCAAGGTTATCAAAGGAACAGTATTGCCAGGTGATGTAATCAAGCTGCATGTGGATACGAAGCGACGCACTCTGCTTCGGGCTAATCACTCAGCGACCCATTTGCTTCATGCGGCTTTGCGACAGATCTTGGGGGAACATGTTACCCAAAAAGGGTCTCTTGTGGCGCCAGATCGCTTGCGCTTTGACTTTACGCACACCAAACCGTTGAGTCGGGAAGAGATGGTGGAAGTTGAGCGCTTGGTGAATGACCATATTATAAGGAATAATCTCGTCCACACCCATTTAATGAATACGGAGCAAGCGATTAGTCACGGAGCAATGGCTTTGTTTGGCGAACGGTATGGAGATGAGGTTCGGGTGTTAAGTATGGGAGAGCCAGAAGAGGGCGAAAAGCCGTTTTCCGTGGAACTTTGCGGCGGCACCCATGTGAACCGTACTGGGGATATTGGGATGTTTAAAATGATCAGCGAAGTGGGCATTGCGGCCGGCGTGCGTCGCATCGAGGCCCTAACGGGTCTAGCAGCATTAGCGTATGTGACCGAGACGGAAGGCACAGTGTTACAATTGAGCAGTCTCACAAAATCAACACCAGCAGAACTTGCTGCGCGCATTGACACCCTCCTTACGGAACGAAAGAATCTAGAGCGACAAGTGACGGATTTGCGCCGTCAGATGGCGCTTATCGGTTCAAATGAGGGGGGGAGCTCAAGCCAAGGGCCAGATACCATGGTAGTAGGCGCCTTCAAAATGATCGTACGTCACTTAACGGACATCCCCGCTAAAGATTTAAAACCCCTTGTGGATGATCTGAAAAATCAAATTGGATCGGGTATTGTTGTGGTAACGAGCGTTATGGATGGGAAATCCTCCTTGGTTGTTGGGGTATCTGAAGACTTAACAGCGATCCTCAATGCCGTGGACTTGGTCCGCGCAGGCGCCGCCATTTTAGGCGGGAGTGGCGGTGGCGGAAGGACTGATCTTGCCCAAGCAGGGGGCAGCAAAGCCAACGTTTCAGAAGCTGTTGAAGCCATTGTGAGCTTACTGCGTCAGCAGTGACATGCGCCATTGTGTCACATAAGACACACTTCTCCTCTTTTTGTAAAACCTAGATATCGAAAAATCTTTTTGTTAAGTATTGGTGCGTAAAACTATAATTGTGTAAAAAGTATGGTTAATCAATAAGTTAACAAATAGTTAATGAGTTGATATGGTATGTTTATATTAAGGAGTTATATTATGAAAAAGTTAGCTTTAGCTCTCGTTGCAACTGCATTCGTTATTGGCGCTGCAGATGCAAAACAAATCCAAACTGGTTTCTATGCTGGTATTCATGGTGGTTATGGTGCCAATACTGCTAAATTTAATGCCCAAACAAACCCAGCATCACCTGGTTCTGTAGATATTGGTAGCGGTGCTGGAAATCTTGGTATTCATGGTGGTTATGGATATGTTTCTCATTGCCTCTATGTTGGTGGTGAAGTTTCTTACACATGGGAAAATGCAAAAATTTCCAATAATTTTGGACAACAAAATGGCCGTGTTGAGTTGAAGCGTAATGGCTATGCAAGAGTAGCTTTGCGTGGTGGTTGGTTGTTTTCACCAACAACAATGGGTTACATTGCCTTGGGTGGAAACTGGGGTAAGTGGACTTTGAATGATAATGCTAATAATGGCAACTTTGGTGTAAATACACCAGGTTCTGGATCAAAGAATCGTTTTTCTTTTGCGCCAGGTGTTGGTTTAGAAACAGCCGTTGCTAGGAACGTTTATTTGCGTGCTGAATATACATACGAATGGGGTCCAAGTGTTCGTGCAGTAAACCAAGCTGTTCCAAACATTTCTGATACCGCATCAAACATTCGTAGTCAATCTGCTAAACTTGGAATATCTTACAAGTTCTAAGGCTTTTGACCTTATTACAACAAAAGAAGACCCTGCACCTCGGTGCAGGGTTTTTTGTTTTCGCCAATATTCATTGTAACGAAGTCTGGTCTGTCCTGAACTCCCTATCCTAACGTGCTTAGAGGTTATTGCCTACTAAGGGCACTCAACCTAAATGTGTCTCACAAGACACACTCTTAGATTTTATATATAAATCAAGTTGACTAACTGTTGTATTCGATTGGAGACATGCGTAAAAAGTGTCCTTGTGTGAAAGTTACGGGTGATCAGATTTCTGATAAACGATCTGATTATAAAATAAATAAAATAAAGGAGTTAGATTATGAAAAAATTAACGTTAGCCCTCGCAGCAAGCGTTGTAATGTTAAGTGCTACACAAGCAAACATTTCAACAGGTTTCTACATTGGTGCAGCTGGTGGTTATGGTTCAACAACAGCAAAAGAAACAGCTCAATTTAATGGTCAAGGTGTTCCTGGTTCCGTAGATATTGGTGGCAATGCTGCTAACATTGGTATCTTTGGAGGTTATGGCTGGGTACAAAATTGCCTATACTTTGGTGGTGAAATTGGATATTTCTTCGAAAATACAAAAATTCGTGACACATTGGACACCAATGTTCCAGCAACAGGCGGTGCTTTTGAATTGAAGCGCAATGGCTACTTTAACGCAGCATTGCGTGGTGGTTACTTGTTCACTCCAAACACCATGTTGTACATTCGCTTAGGCGTCAACTGGGGTAAGTGGACATTAAGAGATACCTTAAATGCATTCTCAACTACGAACGCAGGTAGTGGTTCCAAGAACCGTATGTCTTTCGCACCAGGTCTTGGTTTGGAAACAGCGATTCATAAGAATGTATACTTACGCGTTGAATATACTTATGAATTTGGACCAAGTCTTCGTGCAACAAATAATGCAGCCTTGTCCAATAACTTTGTTAACGTGGGCACAATCCGTAGCCAATCTGGTAAAATCGGTTTGGCTTACAAGTTCTAAGGATTCATTCCTTAAAACGTCAAAAGAAGACCCTGCACTTCGGTGCAGGGTTTTTTTTGTTTGATCAGTGGCGCTCCTTGAAATGACTGTATGTTGTTGTTTTCATATAGTATTTCAAAAAAATACTTGTGAAGCATGTTAAGCTCGAGCACGTGCCCCATTCACTGGCTTTAATCACGACCCCTAGAGTTTTCTGATCCCTTATGTTACCCCTTAAAAGCAAGAAAACTCTTTACAGGTATTATGATGACGAAGCTCACACTGGTTGATGGATCTGGTTATATTTTTCGAGCATTCCACGCTCTGCCCCCATTACGGCGCCCAGATGGTGTGCCTGTGGGTGCTGTTTACGGGTTTTGCACAATGTTGTTTAAGACATTGCTGGAAACCAAAACGGATGCCTTGGTGGTTGTGTTTGATGCGGGGCGCCAAACCTTCCGCCAGGAAATTTACGCTGATTATAAGGCGCATCGTCCGGATCCACCTGAAGATCTGATTCCCCAATTTCAACTCATTCGCGATGCTTGTGCAGCCTTTCATGTGCCCAGTATTGAGGCTGAGGGATTTGAGGCAGATGACCTCATCGCGACCTACGCTCAGCACGCGCAAGAGGCGGGGTATGAGGTGTGTATCATTTCTTCCGACAAAGATCTCATGCAATTGGTGCGCCCTGGCGTCTCGATGCTTGACCCCATTAAGAACCGCACCATTGGGGAGGCGGAAGTCCTGGAAAAATTTGGTGTTCCACCCTCGAAGGTTGTAGAAGTCCAGGCCCTTGCCGGGGACGCGAGCGATAATGTCCCGGGTGTCCCGGGTATTGGCATTAAAACTGCTGCAGAGCTCATCAACACCTATGGGGATTTGGAAAGCCTTCTGAGGTGCGCCCATGAAATCAAGCAACCTAAACGACGGGAAGCTCTTATGGAGAATGCTACAAAAGCCCGTATTTCTCGTCAGCTTGTTTCGTTGCGCCATGATACGCCGCTTCCCCTTGCTCTGCCTGATTTAAAAGTTCGCCCCTTGGATCAAATGGTCCTCAATACATTCTTGCGCACCCAGGGGTTTAACAGCCTGATCGCACGGATTGATCGGCAGAACACAGTTGTAGCCCCGGCAGGTACTCAAGAGCTTCCGGGCTTCTCCATGGCTCAAACGCCGCAACTTCAAACCACCTATGAGACAGTGACGACGCTGGAAGCTTTGACCCGCTGGATTGATAAAGCCATGGAATCCCCCATCATCGCCATTGATTGCGAAACCACGTCCTTAAATGCGGTTGAGGCGACCTTGGTGGGGCTTTCTCTGGCTATCAATAAAGATCAAGCATGTTATATTCCCGTCGCCCATCAAGCAAGTACGCCTCAGCTCACGAGAGAGGCGGTATTGAGCGCCTTGCAACCGCTTCTCACCCATCCAAGTGTCTTAAAGGTTGGTCATAATTTGAAATATGATCTCGTTGTTTTGGGTAATTATGGGGTCACGATCTCTCCTCTCACGGATACCATGCTGATGTCTTATGTGCTAGATGGGGGGAGAAATGGACATGGGATGGACGAGCTTGCTGAGCGTCACCTCGGTTATAAAACCATTAAGTTTGCTGATGTTTGTGGTACTGGAAAGGCGATGAAAACTTTTGATCATGTGCCCCTCGATCAAGCAACAGCGTATGCAGCAGAAGATGCCGACATCACGCTTCAGCTCTACCATGTCTTTTATCCCCGATTGATTGCGGAGAAGATGGTTCACGTGTTTGAGCGCCTGGAGCGCCCCCTTGTTCCTGTTATTGCGGCGATGGAGCGCCAAGGTATTCGGGTAGATCGTTTGCTTCTGGATCGTTTAGGTCAAGAATTTTCTGACCAAATGGTGCAATTGGAAACATCTATTTATCAGCTGGCAGGGCGGGTGTTTAATGTGGGATCACCAAAGCAGCTTGGCGAAATTTTGTTTGATGAGTTGAATCTCTCCATGTCTCCTCCTGCGGAGGGGACTCAAAAAGTAAAGTCGCCAAAGAAGACAAAGACGGGGGCATATGTAACTGATGTTGATGTTCTTGAGACCCTGGCCGCGCAAGGTCATGACTTGCCTGTGCGGGTGTTGGAATGGCGAGGTCTTTCAAAATTGAAATCGACTTATGTGGATGGATTGATAGCGGCCGCGTCCCCCAAAACCAGCCGTGTTCACACATCTTATGCATTAGCAGGAACATCAACAGGGCGTCTTTCCTCATCGGATCCGAATCTCCAAAACATTCCTGTTCGTACCGAAAATGGCCGTAAGATTCGGCAGGCTTTTGTGACGGATGCGGGGAAACGTCTGGTCTCCCTTGATTATTCTCAAATTGAGTTGCGCCTACTGGCCCACATGGCGGAGGTGCCGGCTCTCGTTGAGGCATTTCGCAAAGGCCTTGATATTCACACCATCACAGCGTCCACGATGTTTGGCGTTTCCCCGGATCATATCGATGGCACCTTAAGGCGCAAAGCAAAAGCCATCAACTTTGGCATTATCTATGGAATCAGCGCATTTGGCCTTGCAAATCAACTGGGTATACCTCAAGGGGAAGCTGCCGCTTATATCAAGAAGTATTTTGAGACCTATCCCGGGATTCAAGATTACATGGAACGGTGCAAAGAGCTTGCTCGCCGACAAGGCTATGTCCAAACACTGTGGGGTCGAAAATGTTATACGATGGGGATTCAAGACAATAACCCGGTTGCTCGTCAATTTGCGGAACGTCAGGCCATCAATGCCCCGTTGCAGGGAAGCAATGCAGACATTATTAAACGGGCGATGATTCACATTCCCCCTCTCTTGAGTGATTTGAATTCAAAGACTTGTATGCTTCTGCAAGTTCACGATGAACTGGTTTTTGAAGTCCCGGAAAGCGAGTTGGAGACAACCGTTCCAGAGCTCAAAAAGCTAATGGAGAATGTCCTGGTCCTAAAAGTGCCCCTTGTTGTGGGTGTTGGGATTGGGAACAACTGGGATGAGGCTCACTGAGTGAGGTGTTGAGTGATCAGTATAGTTCTGCCTAGGTGAGAATGGAAAGAGTAAGTGAATCAAAAATTAAGTTAAGTCATTGCGAGGAGCGCATGCGACGAAGCAATCCAGGGGTAGTAGGAGCGACCCAAGTGCGTTTAGGATTTCAGGAAAATTAATGGCTTGTCTTTGGCCCCTGGATCGCTTCCTCGTTCGCCTCCGCAAAGCTGCGGCTTAACTCCTCGCGATGACGTCATTGTTTAAATCACAAAAAATAATGAACTCATCAAGCCCCTATCTTACTTCGGGACGAGGACCATGATCATTTGTTTGCCTTCTAAACGCGGCATTTGTTCGACTTTGGCAGTTTCTTCAAAAAGTTCACGAAGGCGCGTTAAAACTTGCATGCCAATTTCATGGTGAGAAATTTCCCGCCCCCGAAAGCGCATCGTAATTTTGACTTTGTCCCCATCTTCAATGAATCTTTTAATTGATCGACATTTCACCTGAAAGTCATTTTCATTGATTCCTGGTCGCATCTGAATTTCTTTGATTTCGACAATTTTTTGATTTTTCTTTGCTTCAGCCTTCTTCTTCTGTTGCTCATATTTATATTTGCCATAATCAAGAATTTTGCAAACCGGAGGATCAGCATTGGGAGAGACTTCGACAAGATCAAGACCAGCAGCTTGGGCCATTTGTATGCCTTCAAAGCGAGTTATCACCCCGATCATTTCCCCATTTTCATCAACCAAACGTACTTTGGGAGCGGTAATCTCTCCATTGACGCGGGGGCCATCTTTTGAGGTTGTCGGTTCATTTGGTAAACGTGCTATAGTGATCTCCTTAATGATTATAAAATGATATATCGTTACTATTAACACAATGGTTATCATATGGTCTAGACTTTGCAAGAAAAAAGATCAAGGAAATAGTTCATCGCAGGGTTAATTCTCCCACTTCTTTAAAATTATTAAAAAATTTTATCTAACCCCGTTGCTCTGCCCCTCACTTCATCCTATGATTGATATATGAATGACTAAATTTTGGGTATGAGATCATGATTATCACTTGTCCGTCGTGTCAAAAAAAATACCTTATTGAGAACGACGCAATGCCCGAAAAGGGCCGTCAGGTTCGCTGTGGTGACTGTGGCAATGTTTGGTGGCAAGAAGCGCAAGAAATGTTGGTGTTAGACCCAAGAAGAGAGGGAGTCCTTGAAAAAGAACGGATCTCTCACAACGTAAATCCCGGTCTCAATATATTAGAAAAGTCGTTGGCTGATGAAGAAAGGCCACGGGGTTTAAAAGCTTTTATTCATAGGTTTTATTTAGATTGGTTCGTTATTGTTACGGCTATCGGTATTGTTGGTTTTGTGACTTATCGTGAACGGGCGACCCTGTTTGACCATGCCCCGAGTTTAAAGCGTGTCCTTAATCCCCGCGTCGGCGGAAATCCAGCTGCAGCTGGGCCAGGTCTTATTGTTCAAGGCATCAATTATGATGCAACCCATCATAATAATGTGCCGCATCTTCTCGTCACGGGAGAGATCGTCAATGTTTCGTCACAATCTGTATCCATTCCCCCTTTGACCATAACAATTTCTGGTAAAAACAATGGTCAAGTGATGAAACCAAAATCCCATTCGTGGCAGCACGCCAATAAGGGCGAAGAATTACTTCCCGGCGGGCGTCTTCCCTTTCAAACCATTACAACCCACCCCGGTTGGTCCACGATTGATAAGATTGATGTGAGTTATTAAAAGAGGGGTGGATAAATTACCCTTTCTCCAGATGCTTCTGTAAGGATGAGCGCGAATTAACATTATAAGTTGAAAAAACACGACTGATCGTTTAAGTAGAAGCAGAAGCTAACATAATAGAAACGATCTTAACGTCATGAAAATATTTGATATCTCTTTTGAAAACGCCCATGTCTTGTGTTTAGGCGACCTGATGTTGGATCGCTTTGTTTATGGTTCTGTGGATCGCATTTCCCCAGAAGCACCCGTGCCTGTTCTTAGAATCAATCGTGATTTCTATGCGCTCGGTGGTGCAGGCAATGTGGTGCGAAATTTATCTGCCCTTGGATGTCCGACAACGTTTGTTGGGATTATTGGCAAAGATGATGCGGGACAGAAGACAAAAGACCTCCTTGCAACTTTACCTCTCGTCGATGCACAGCTGACAGGAGAAGGTCGTACACCCGTGAAGTCTCGATTCATTTCAAACGCTCAGCAGCTTTTAAGGGTGGATGAGGAAGTGGTTTTAGAGCCCTCAGCGGCAACTGTAGAGGCCCTAAAAGCCATGGTCACAGACCAATTACCGCGGGCTCAGGTGGTCATTTTATCGGATTATGGTAAAGGATCTCTTCCCCCTGAACTTTGTCAATTTGTGATTCAAGCAGCAAAAGCAGCGGGAATCCCCGTCATTGTCGATCCCAAAGGTCAAGACTACGCCCGTTATGAAGGTGCAACCCTCCTGACGCCGAATGAAAAGGAGTTGCGGGAAGTCACGCCAGGATCGATCACTTCCGATCAAGATGTTGTTCAGGCCTTGCAACGTCTCAAAGATCTCCATCAATTTGAGTCTGTTATGGTAACGCGTGGTGCAAAAGGCATGACATTGCTCACTTCTTCTGGGCCTGGTTCTAAAGCAGAACCCGTTCATATCCCAACGCAAGCCCGCGAGATTTTTGATGTATCCGGCGCTGGAGATACCGTCATCGCAACACTATCGGCTGCGATCAGCTCCGGCCATTCTATGGAGGATTCGGCTCGACTCGCAAATGTGGCCGCTGGAATCGTGGTTGGCAAAGTTGGAACGGCCGTCGTGACCCAAGATGAGTTGGCCGCCGCTGCCCTAAAGGCTGAGACGCTGGCGCCGTGCAGGATCATGACTTTAGAAGAGGCCAATCACCAAGCCCAAATCTGGCGTCGAAAAGGGTATACGGTCGGCTTCACCAATGGGTGCTTTGACCTTCTCCATTTAGGCCATCTGTTCTCCTTAGAGGAATGTAAAAAAGCGTGTGATCGTCTCATCGTGGGGCTCAATACAGATTCGTCTATCAAAAAATTAAAAGGGGAGAGCCGCCCCATTCAAGCTGAAATTGTCCGAGCTCATGTTCTGGCCGCGTTAGAGTATGTCGATGCGGTCATTTTGTTTGAAGATGACACCCCTTTAAGACTTATTGAAACCCTTCTTCCGGACATGCTTTTCAAAGGCGCGGATTATACAATCGACAGGGTTGTGGGCGCTGATGTGGTTATGCTGAATGGTGGTAAAGTTCACCTCATCGACCTCAAACCCGGCTATAGCACGACGGCGACGGTCGAGAAGCTTCAAAAGAGTGGGTGAGTTATTCTCATAAGAAAGAGATTCTTATGATGCTGCACACCCCTCACCTATCAACTCGCTTTGCTCGTTGCTGACCTCTCCCACAAGGGGAGAGGTAATAACAGCCACTTTTCTCATATTTCAGAGATCCACTATTTAGTAACTCGTGCATTTTTACCTCTCCCCTTGTGGGAGAGGTCGCTGATGAGCAGCGCGAAGAAGCGGGTGAGGGGTTTATGGCCAAAATTCACTGGGAACTATGACGTCGAGTGAATTATTTATTCTGGAAAAATTTTTTAAGCAAACATAACGAAGCTATGGTTTAACTTCTCGCAATTCCCTGTTTGCAATCATTCACAAAATTCATCACCTTACGTGGGTTTCCCAATAATGCTATAGTCAGGCCTATGGCCTATGACGTTGTGAATTTTACGGAGTTTTATTCGACCCCCCTTGGGCAGGCCGCAGGGCACCAGATCCAGGGGTGTATCCATCATATGTGGCCGGATCTTTCCGGACAGACTTTGTTGGGACTGGGGTATGCGCTTCCCTATTTGGATTTTTACCTGAAACCTTCCGAAAATATCATTGCTTTAATGCCTGCGCAGCGAGGCGTTGTGTTGTGGCCGGATAATGGGAACTCTCGCATTGCGCTTATTGAAGAGGGGTGTTTGCCTTTGCCCGATGAATCTGTGGATCGTATCTTGATGATCCACACCCTTGAACATACGGAACAACCGCGCCAACTCTTGCGAGAAGCTTGGCGAGTGTTGAGAGGGCAGGGGCGGTTGTTGATCATTGTTCCCAACCGGCGTAGCATGTGGGCGCATCTTGACAGCACGCCCTTTGGGCATGGACAGCCCTATACCATGACCCAGCTAACCACCTTGTTGAAGAGTAACCTGTTTACGCCTGTGTCGACCAAGCGCGCGTTGTATATGGTTCCGAGCCAATCCCGTCTGATGATGGCGTGTGCGCCTTTCTTGGATAAGATTGGCAATCAGGTTTTGCAAAAATTTTCAGGGATCGTGTGCGTTGAGGCGATGAAGCAAGTTTATGCGGGAACGCCCATGCGCGCTCTAAAACCCGTTCCTGCCCCAAAGCTTGTTGGGGCTTAAGATTTCCCCACTTTAAACAAGGGGACCGGACCTAAGAACACTTCCCCATCCTCGATTTTCAAAGGCAATGTGAGGTCATGAAGCCCAATTTTACCTAAAAATTCGCTGCCCGCTGTAACAAGGCCCGCTTGTGATGCATCAATAACGCCAGCGGTCACCAATTCCTTCAACATCTTATCGATATTTCGGATTTTCACATCCATTTTACCGTGGATTGGTGCTTTCGTATCAATAGTCCCTTCTCCACTTAACCCAAATTCGATACCATTTGCAAAAAAGAGGTCTGGCGCATCTGTCTTTAGAGAGAGTTGATGACTCCCCATTTCATAAAGGAAATCAAAAGAGGCGCGGGAGCCCCCGAACTCGAGAAGAGGGAGTTTGGCGTTGATGCCAGTGAGGACGAGCTCTGAGACTTTCACACGTGATCTTAACTCTGCGGTGTCCAAAATCCCGCGGGCATCTTGAATGGCCAGCGTCTCGGCGGATTTAACGTCTTGTGCTTGGATATGTGCGAGGCGCCAGTCGCGCCACCCTTGCCGAATGGTAACCGTCGTAGCGGCAAGAGGTGTTCCAGACACATTGACATGAAAATTCTTTAAAATCAGATGACTTTGAAGGAATGGCCAGATTGAGATGGACATCGAATCAAGAGTTATCACCCCTTGTGAAAGAGCAATTTCATTTTCCAGGGTTCTTTTTAAAATGAAGTGTTTGCCAAAATCAAAGGCGATGGTCAGAAGGAGGATTGCCAGGAGGGACTTGACAATGCGCCCTCCCCAAGTTGCATTGCTTTGGTTTTGTTTGGATGACATGATCGACTCCTAATTTGGTTTCACCTTATTCAAAGTTTCGCAAGTCATTTCAATGCGGTCAACTAATTTCTCCATAAAATCAGCCCGGGAAAGACCTGGTTGGATGGGCTCTAAGAATTGAATGGTGATTTGCCCGGGTTGTTTTAAAGGACTGCGACGGCCCCAGAACAAGCCGGAATTGAGTGCAACAGGTACGACGGGTACGCCCAAATCGCGATAGAGAACACCGACGCCTGCTTGATATTCCGCGGGTTTGCCGGGAATGCTGCGTGTCCCTTCGGGATAAATAATAAGGGGGCGACCTTGCGCGGTGATCCGCCGTGCACCGTTGATCAGACTTTTTAAGGCACTGGCCCCTGCACCCCGATCAATGATCACCATTCCCATGCGCCAGAAATATAGATTGATCAGCGGAATCCACATCAACTCACGCTTTAAGGCGTAGCAAGGGCGGTTAACAAGAATATGGAAAATGAGAGTTTCCCAAGCGGATTCATGCTTGCAGGCAACGATACAAGGTCCTTTCGGGAGATTTTCCAACCCTTCAACGCGATAGGTGAGTCCCACAATGGTTCTCAAGAGTCCCATGGACACATGAACCCAAACACGCCCGGCCCAAAAGATCACCTTTTGTGGCAGGAGCATCAAGGGCAAAAACAGAATCATTAGGATGAAAGATGCGATATAAAATGACGCATCAAATATAAATGACCGTAAAAATCTTATCATGTTGATCCTCTTATATAATGCCCGAATTGTGGGTCAACGGGCCAAAATTTGCAATCTCTTTGTTGCCTGAAAATTAACCCCATTTCCCAAGAGATTCGTTCCGTCTATACTCAAGTTATTAAATTTCTTAAGGAGGGCTCTCATGAAATCAATTCGGTATCTTCTCATCCTGTTCACTTTCTTTTTTGTCACTGGTGTTGATGCGGATGCCCCAAAAGTGTATCCGCCAAAAATTCCACAACCAGTTCTCCCTTACGCGTTAGGTGCCCTTGCCCCGTACATCTCTGAAAAGACGCTCACATTTCACTACACGAAGCATCACCTGGGTTATGCTGAAAAATTAAATGATTTGATGACCGCAAATAATTTGGCGGATCTGACATTGGAAGAAGTGATCAAAAAATCCTATAACGATCCGAAGCTAACACCCCTCTTTAATAATGCAGCACAGACCTGGAATCATAGTTTTTATTGGGCATCCATGAAAGAAAAAGGGGGGGGAACGCCCACTGGAGCAATCAAAGATCTCATTGAGAAGACCTTTGGAAGTTATGATGACTTCAAAAAACAATTCGTGGAAGCAGGTGTCAAACAGTTTGGAAGCGGCTGGGTGTGGTTGGTTCTCGAAAAGGATAAAACCTTAAAGATTGTCACGACAGGCAATGCAGATTTACCAATGGTTCATGATCAAAAGGCTCTTCTGACCTGTGATATTTGGGAGCATGCCTATTATTTGGATTACCAAAACCGTCGAAAGGATTATGTAGAAGTTTTTCTGGACCATCTTGTTGATTGGGACTTTGCAAACAAAAATCTGGAGGGGTGATTTGACAAAGTATTGGAAATAAAGTTTAACTTCTGTGTTGAAGAATTTTAAGTGGTCACGCATAAGTAGATAAGCATTAAGAAATAAGTAGGTTTAGGAAGCACATCAATGGACTCTAAAGTAAATGCATGGATCTTGGCAGATCACGGCAAAATTGGGACGTACAGCCAGTGCTTGGGCATTGCGCAAGCCCTTGGACTGACGCCAAAATTTAAATCCATGAAGCCGCGGATGCCTTGGCGTGTTCTGCCACCTCAGCTTTGCTTTGGCGCAATTTACTCCCAGACACAAGGGCATGATCCTCTCAGTCCTCCGTGGCCGGATGTCCTCATCGCAGGCGGGCGTGTATCCGCGGCGCCAGCGTTAGCGATTAAGAAACGAAACAAGAAGTGTTTTACGATTATCTTACAAAAGCCGTACATCAGTCCCAAACATTTTGATTGTGTTATTGTGCCGTATCACGATCACGTGAAGGGGAAAAATGTGATCTCCGTACTCGGGGCCCTCCATCGCTTGAATGATGCTGAGATTAGGTCCGCAGCTGAAGTGTATACGCATCCTGAAATATCGCCGCTGACGACGGTTCTTTTAGGGGGCGATAATCGCCATTATAAATACCAAGAAGCGGATATCAAGGCCTTGGCGGAAGCTTTAAAGAAGATCGGGGGCCATACGTTTATAACCCCATCACGCCGAACGTCTCCTCATTTACTCCAGATGCTGAAAGACAATTTAATGGGGCATTCCTATGAAATTTGGGATAGCGTCGGTGAAAATCCCTATCCTGCGTATCTTGGATTGGCCGATCAAATTATAGTAACTCAAGACTCTATTTCTATGGCCTCAGAAGCCTGTTATACAGGAAAACCCGTCTATATTTGGGAGGCAAATCATACGTCACCCAAGTTTCGAGAATTTCATAATGATCTTTATGATCAAGGGTATGCTAAGCCATTCCAATATCCATTTCCTCAATGGACACCCAAAAAGCTCGATGAAATGGGGCGTGTTGTCGCCATTATCAAGAAAAAGTTGGGGTGGAGCAAAACCACCAATGACAAAGAAGTTTAATCTTCCCCTCTCTCTGGCTCAAGGGATTGAAGTCATCCGACAAACCGTGAGGACTTTGCCTCAAGTGCCGGGTGTCTATCGGATGATCAATGGGCGAGGTGAGGTCGTCTATGTGGGCAAGGCGAAGGACCTTAAGAAACGGGTTGTCTCCTATACCTTCGCAAATAAGCTTCCCCACAGACTCCAGCGGATGGTTTCTGAAACCATTTCAATGGAAATTGTTACAACCCACACTGAAACGGAAGCTTTGCTGCTTGAAAGCAACCTGATCAAAAAACTGCAGCCCCATTATAATATCCTTTTAAAGGACGACAAATCTTTTCCTTACATTCTGATAACACAAGGGCATCCGTATCCGCGTCTCGAAAAGCATCGAGGGCCTCAGCGTCAAAAGGGAAAATACTTTGGGCCTTTTGCTTCTGTTCTTGCGGTTGAAGAAACGATGATTCTTCTGCAGAAGGTATTTTTGCTGCGGAATTGTAGTGATTCATTTTTTGAGAAGCGCACCCGGCCTTGTCTTCAATATCATATCAAGAGGTGTAGCGCTCCTTGCGTTGATAAAATTTCAGGAGGAGATTATGCAACCCTCGTAAAAGAAGCCTTGGCCTTTTTAAATGGGAAGACGACGCGTATCCAAGAATATTTGGCGGACAAAATGAGCCAAGCGAGCAAAAATTTAGCTTATGAAGACGCGGCCTCTTATCGCGATCGTTTGCGCCTGTTAACCCGGATACAGGCCCATCAACGAATTAATATGTCTAAGATTCGTGATGCAGATGTGATAGCGGGAGCAAGAGAGGGGGGACAAACGTGTGTTCAGATTTTCTTCTTCCGAGGGGGGAGAAACCTCGGCACAGCTTCATTTTTTCTGGCTCATACGGATGATGCCGGTCTCGAGGATCAAATCGCTGCCTTTTTAACCCAGTTCTATCAAGATCGCGCGCCCGCCTCTATGGTGTTGCTCAGTCATAAGCCACCAGAGTTGCCCCTTATTCGTAAAGCCTTGCAAGAGAAATTTGGGGTTGCGACCTCTTGGGAAGTTCCAAAATCAGGTGATAAGCGTGACCTTGTAGAACACGCATTAAGCAATGCACAAGGGGCTTTAAGCCGGAAATTTGCTCAAAATGCAACGTTTGAGGTGCTTCTCGATCAAATGGCTGTGCTCTTTCAGATGTCCAAGCGGCCAGAGCGTATTGAAATCTATGATAATAGCCATTTGCAAGGAACTCATCCCTATGGGGTGATGGTTGTGGCAACCCCCCAAGGTCTTGAGAAAAAATCATATCGGAAATTTGCGATTCGATCTTCACCGTCGACGTCCATGGGAGACGACTATGCCATGATGGGTGAAGTCCTTCATCGTCGGTTTGCCCATGCGGGGGAGAAAGATTGGATCTTACCTGATTTGATTTTGGTCGATGGGGGGCAGGGTCAGCTGAATGTGGCCTTAAAAGTCATCCAAGAATTGGATGTTGATGGCATTACCGTTGTTGGTGTTGCCAAAGGACCGGATCGAGATGCGGGCCGTGAAAAATTTTTCCAAAGTGGACGCGACAATTTTACGCTGCCTGAAAACGATCCCTTAATGCACTTTTTGCAACGTCTTCGAGATGAGGCACATCGCTTTGCTATTGGAACCCACCGGGCGAAGCGTGCTAAAACCCTTGTGCAGTCGCGTCTTGATGAAATTCCGGGGATTGGCCCTACACGGAAAAAAGCGCTCCTTCATCATTTTGGATCGGCTCGCGGTGTCCTTGCTGCAAGTCTTCAAGACTTAACGTTGGTACCTGGAATAAATAAATCTGTTGCAAAAAAAATCTATGCATACTTTCATGAGAAGTAATAACATGAAAAGTAATAGAACATTCATTAGAGATCTGTATGACTCAAAACGCGCTTAGAGAAGCAAGGATAATGACTGAGACTCCAAAGTTGTCAGACGAATCAACTTCCCTTCCCAACATTCCCAATTTGTTGACGTTAAGTCGTATTGCCTTGATTCCCATCATTATGGCTGCATTTTATACGGACAACCACACGGGTCGATGGGTGGCCACTCTTGCGTTCATCAGCGCTTGCTTTACGGACTTTCTGGATGGGTATGTGGCGAGGCTTTGGTCTCAAACTTCAAGATTCGGCCAGTTTCTTGACCCCGTTGCGGACAAACTTTTAGTCGCCTCTACGCTATTGATGTTGGTCGGTTTTGGTCGAATACAGCCCCTTTCGTATTTGCCGGCCATTATTATTCTGTGTCGTGAAATTCTTGTGTCAGGTTTGCGGGAGTTCTTGAGTGGTCTTCAGGTTCAAATGCCAGTCACGAAGCTGGCAAAGTGGAAAACGGCAGCGCAAATGACCTCGATCTCGCTTCTGTTAATTGGGGACATTTCTCCCTTCGGTGGTGCTGTAAACCTCATTGGTGAAATTCTTTTGTGGGTTGCGGCTTTGTTAACCTTGATTACGGGATATGCCTATTTGAAGTCGAGTTTGCGGCATCTTTAGATGAATAACACTTTGGTTATTTTCTATAATTAGACATTTTAAAATGATCGCGCAACAGATGTTTTGTTGACTTTTGTTCGCTTTTAAAGTTCTTTATCTTAAGAAAGCCTTAGAGGCTTTTTGGGGTAGAGATTTGCTTCAACAAAACTTTCCTTGATAATATACCAGGGGCGCCTTTTCATCGGGAGACTCTTCCCAATGAATATCCTCAACGTGATTTAGGAAAATCGTATGGTCTCCACCGTCGTAAGTGTCTTTGCGACGGCAGTGAAGAATTCCTAAGGAATGAGGGATCAACGGGCAGCCCGCTTGGTTCAACTCATAGTTTATCCCTTCCCAATGCTGGCTTGATGAATGAGCAAATGACTTGCACAATTCCTGCTGAGCTGTGGATAAAATATGGATCGCACAATGGGGATTTTCGAAAAAGGCAGGATAAACCATTCTCTTGTTTCCGAGGCAAAACAAAACCAAAGGGGGATCTAGAGAGACTGAGGTGAGGGTGTTAATGGTTACACCAACAGGCTTTCCGTGGTGTTGGGTTGTGATAATGGCTACACCTGTCGTAAAGCGGCCCATAACTTTTCGAAAATCTTTCTCAGAAACACTCATTAATGATCTACTTTCATTTTGCCTTTGAGATCGACCTTAGCATTCTTGAGCCCCCATATGCCAAGGTAAATGTGATACGATTCAAGAGAAGGGCAAAGACTGTATACGGTTGATTCTTCTCCATCTTTCAAGAAATTGTATCATCTGAGGCCATAATAATGTTAAATTAGCAAGAGCATTTCGAAGGAGAGTACTTATGGTTCCTTATCTTCAAGCATCTGTTTTAGCAGATATAAAACCCATCACGCATGGGTTTTTCACCCGCAAAGGCGGGGTGAGTCAGGGTGATTTTGCTGAACTTAACGCCGCCAGAGAAAAGGGGGACAACCTTGAGCATGTGCAAGAAAATAGACGTCGGATCACAGAAACGCTCGGTTTTGATGTCAAGAAGCTTGTCACCGTTCGTCAGGTACATTCTCCTAAAGTCCTGGTTGTTAAAGGTCCTTTTGCGGGAGATCCTCCGGAAGCAGATGCTTTGATTACAACCACGCCTGGGCTTTTAATCGCGATTTTGACTGCGGATTGTGTGCCGATTTTGTTATCAACACCGCAAGGGGACATTGTTGCAGCGATCCATGCCGGATGGCGGGGAGCTGTTACAGGAATTATAGAGGAAACGGTTCGGGAGATGAAGGCGCTGGGCGGAAAAGAGATTGTAGGGGCGTTAGGTCCATGCATCTGGCAGGAATCCTATGAAGTATCCCAAGAGTTTTATGATAATATTGCCCTCACCCCCGCCTACTTTAAGCCAGGGAATCGACCTGATCATTGGCAATTTGATTTGCCGGGTTATGTTACCAATCGTCTTCACGAGGCAGGGGTTCACAACATATCTCCGTCTCCGGGAAATACTTATGTAGATCCTTTAAGATTTTTTAGTTACCGTCGCAAGACGATTTTGGGACAACAGGATTTTGGGTGTGGTCTGTCGGGAATTGGGATTAGGGACAAGAAAAATGGGTGAGGGTGAATAAGCCCCATTAAGGAAATGAAATGAAAATTTTAACATGCAATAGTAATCGCCCCTTGGGAGAGGCCGTCGCTGCCTATTTAAAGGTTCCTTTGGTGCAAGCTTTTATTCAGAGATTTGAGGATCGAGAAGTCTTTGTGGATGTTCAAGAGAGCGTGCGCGGACAAGATATTTTTGTGATTCAGCCAACCTCAAGCCCTACGAATGACACTTTGATGGAATTGTTGGTGACGATGGATGCCTTGAAAGGGGGTTCAGCTCGGTCGATAACGGCTGTAATCCCCTATTATGGTTATGGCCGTCAGGACAGGAAAACATCTCCTGGCAGCCCTATTTCAGCCAAATTGGTGGCAAATTTACTCACCGTAGCGGGGGCGAATCGTGTTTTGACGATTGATTGGCACTCTGCTCAAATTCAAGGTTTCTTTGACATTCCCACGGACAATTTGACTTTGGCACCTTTGTTCTGCCGAGAGATTAAGGCTCGGTATGGCCAAGAGTCTTTTGTGATTGTCTCCCCGGATGTAGGAGGGCTGGTGCGTGCGCGGAACGTGGCTGAGACCCTGTCAGCCGATATGGCAATTATTGATAAGCGGCGGACAATGCCTGGAGAAGTTATCGCTCAAAATCTCTTAGGGGAGGTTGAGGGACGGACGTGTCTTCTCATTGATGATATGGTCGATTCCGCAGGGACCCTTTGTGAAGCAGCTGGAATACTGAAGTCAAGGGGAGCGGCGGGTGTCGACGCCTTTGTTTCCCATGGGGTATTATCAGGTAAAGCCCTTGAAAGAATAGAAAAATCACATCTGCGCCGTCTCATTATTTCGGATACAATTCAGCCATCGCAGGCGATCCTTCAGGCGCCAAATATCGAGATTCTTTCGGTGGCACCTTTGTTGGGGGAGGCCATTCAACAGATTGCCTGTGATGAGTCTGTTTCAAATGTGCTTGAGATGAAAGGAAGCTTCTTGAAAAAAAAGGTTAAAAGTCAGACAAGTATTTGACGACCATCTTGCATTTCACTTAAGACTCATGTATACACGGGTAAAGGCATTTTTATTTTATTAGCTATTTTTTGGGGGGAGTTTTTCTCATGAGTACAACAATTACACTCAACGTTTCGCCGAGAGCACTATCTGGGACGGGGGGCGCACGAGCTGTTCGGACTTCCGGATTGATTCCGGGAATTATTTATGGCAACAAAAAAGATCCAGAAATGATTTCTATTGATCCTAAGGCTTTGATGGCTGAGTGCATGGAACCTGGGTTTTTTAGCAGGTTATATTCTGTTGCGGTGGATGGTAAGGCGGAGGAAGTGCTTGCAAAAGATGTGCAGTTTCATCCCGTTACAGACCGTCCGATTCATGTGGATTTTATGCGCATCAGTAAAGGCGCGAAAGTTCATGTATTTGTTCCTGTTGTCTTTATCAATGAGGATAAAGCACCTGGAATCAAGCGCGGTGGTGTGTTGAACATTGTTCACCATAATCTTGAACTCATCTGTCCAGCCCAATCTATCCCAGCAAATTTAACTGTTGATTTGACTGGGAAAGATATTAACCAAACGATTCACCTTGAAGGTTTGACATTACCTGAAGGCGTCATTGCCGCCCATCCTGAGCGGGATAACACGATTGCAACCATCGTTGCGCCGACCGTTATGGAAGAAGAAAAGCCTGGAGAAACAACAGAAGAAGCACCGGCAACGGCTTCTGGTGGTGGTTCTTCCTCTGCACCGGCCGCTTCTTAAAGCGAATTATTGTCGATGTATGTGCTGGTTGGCCTGGGAAACCCAGGAGCAAAGTACGCTCTCAACCGGCACAACATTGGATTTATGGCTGTCGACTCTATTGCCGCCACCTATTCCTTCCCCCCTTTCAAAATAAAATCTTCCATAGCTCTTTCTGAAGGAACCATCGGGGATCACAAAGTGATCTTGTGCAAGCCTTTGACTTATATGAATCTTTCCGGCCAGCCGGTGCGGGATCTGATCCAATTCTATAAGGTCCCCTTGGATCATGTGTATGTCATTCATGATGACTTGGATCTTGAGCCTGGAAAGATAAAAGTAAAGCAGGGGGGTGGCAATGGCGGCCATAATGGGTTGAAGAGTCTCGATCAAAGTCTTGGAAAGGATTATTGGCGGGTCCGTCTTGGGATTGGTCACCCGGGGCGCGTGCAGAATCGTGAAGATCTTGTCACGAATTATGTTTTAAGTAATTTCTCCCGTAATGATGAGGAGTGGCTGGTGTCGATACTTCGGGCTGTGTCAGAAGAGACTGACTCCCTTTTTGGGGCAGATCCGGGTGTGTGGTTAACGAAGATTGCCGAGAATTTGCGGCGGTAGCTAGATTTTAGATCATAAAAAAAGGCGGGGAATTCCCCGCCTTCTTTTAAGCAACCGTATAATTATGGAGCTCTGTGGCCTGGAGAAACAGCTGGTCCAGCTTTAGGACTCAAGTCTTCACATGGAGCACAGTCAGCTTTTGGCAATTCACCACAATTCTCATCATAAGATTTTCTATAAGAACCTTGTGGAGAGTTTCCTGTGGAACCTGAATCATAGGCCTCACCAGAATGCTTCTTATGGTGATGCTTCTTACCGTGATGTTTTTTCTTTCCTTTTGCTTTAGCTGGAGCAGCGTCAGCAGCTGGAGCAGCATCAGCAGCTGGAGCAGCGTCAGCAGCAGGTGCTGTTTCTGTTTCAGTGGTTGTAGTTGTCGTTGTTGTTTCTGCACCTGCTCCTAAAGTTGCTGGAACAGCCAATACGGCAAGCATTGCTGCTAAAATCATTGGTAACTTCTTAGACATAATATAATCTCCTATTTATAAGTAACACTAAACTTCACACTTAAAATCATAACACTAAAAATAAAAAAAAATAAAATACATTTTTTTATATTTTTATCAATAATTCCCCATACGGGTGATTACATGGCCTTTGGAACGTCTAGTTCTTGTTGTTCAAATCCTTACATGAGTCGTTATTCACGAACCGGAGCATCCTGAACTATCACTGTTTCCTTTGTTCCAATAATCCCATGGATTTCTTGTATCTCCAGCTGGATAAGGAGCATTTGCTCCGCCTTCATCTTTGTAGTGATGATGGCCGTGTTTGTGGCCATGCTTATGACCATGCTTATGGGCGTGTTTGTGGCCATGTGCATGATGAGCCTTTTTGGTTGGAGCTGCAGCTGGAGCTGTAGTCTCTGTTGTCGTCGTTGTCGTTGTTGCTTTGGTTTCTTCACCTGCTGCAAGTGTGGCTGGAACAGCCAAAGCAGCGAGCATTGTCGCCAATATCATTGGTAACTTTAAATTCATAGTATAGTCTCCTATTTATAAATAACCCTAAACTTCACATTAAAAGCATAGCATCAAAAATAAAAAAAATTACACAATCATTTTTGAAATAATTTTCTTAAATTCATTACATGTGTTCTGAATCCCACAGTAAATGCGATTTTATTGAGGTTTCGTAAAAAATGTTAAAATTTTTCTAAAATAGTGCCATACTTTTAAAAGTAGGTTGATTTTGTTTAAGAGCAGGCCCGTGACATGAACAAAGTCTTGTTGTTTAGTGAGGGGTAAGAGGAGCCTTTTGGGTGCCAAAATAAAGAAGGTGATTAAATTTTGTTTCAAAGAGCCTCCCAGCTTGCTTCCGTAGCAGCCAACAACACGCCCTTTGAGAATGGAGATGATTTTTCTCCTTCTACTGTGAGCCAAGGCCCACCTCCTTCTTTTCTGGTCAGCACACCGTTGGGGGTTCCTTTAGAGGAAAGCGTTGGTTCAAAGCCGATTGTTGAAAATCACCAACCAAGACAACACAATGTAGGGGGGCAAACGGTATCATTGGCAAGAACCCCCAAGGGTGCAAATGATGCTCCCAAGCAGTTAAAGAAAAGAGCTGCACAGCTGAAGAAGCCCGTAAAAGCTGCCAATAGGGTTGGAAAAAAGGGAATTAAATATCGTTGGATTAATCAGGAAGTTAGGCTTTCCATGAGTAAAATGTCAATTATGAGTTTAGTGCTCGGATTATTATTTTTAAGCACCTTATTTTTCATTATTGGGTTTTTGGCTGCCGTTACAACACTAAAATCAGAGGAAGGGAAACATCCTCCTCAGTCTGCGTGGCAAGCCTCAAATCAGCCAGCTCAAGATGGCCCTCCAGGTGGAAAATTGGGGAAAATGGCAGCGCACATGGGGGGGTCTATACTTGGTCGTGAGGTTCGCCATGAATTGTCTCCTGTGAGAGGTGCTTTGGTTTCAGCAGCAAAGATCGTTCCGAAACCTTTGCAACCTTTTGCCCGTTATGGAATGGGGTCAGCTAATGTGAAGGTTCGTCAGGCTGCTAGCCATGTAAATCCATTCCATCGTGGCAGGTCAACAGGCGCTCAACAACAATATCAACAATATCCTGCACAGCAGCAAGCACAATCCTATGCTCCTCCTGGTTCTCCTCAAATGCCGTACGGGAATCAAGCGCCAACAGCTTATCCTCAAGGCGGGGGGCAGGTATATGGTCAGCCCCAACAGCAGCAAATGCAGCCTCCACCGCAACAAATGTCTCAGCAGATGTTGGTTCCTCAACAGCAGATGATACCTCAGCAGCAGTATCAACAACCTATGGTGCAGCCGATGATGCAACAACCTCAACAACCTCAGTATCAACAGCCGATGATGCAGCAACCCCAACAACAATTTCAGCAGCCAATGGTTCCTCAGCAAGGCTATTATCGATAAGAAACTTTAACTGCGCTTGTTCTGTTGATGAATGACAATGCCTGCAATTGTGATTCCAATAGCCACAATACCAACGATGATGGTTGCAAGGGCATTGATGACAGGGCTGACTCCCAAACGAATACTTGAAAAAATCAACATTGGTAAGGTTGTAGCACCGGGTCCAGAAAGAAAGCTCGCGATGACGACATCATCTAAAGATAAGGCAAAAGCAAGGAGCCATCCCGCCATGAGAGAAGGAAAAATCAAGGGAAGCACAATGACCAGAAATACCTTTAAAGGACGGGCGCCCAAATCAAGAGCGGCTTCTTCAATAGATCGATCAAAATCCTGAAGTCGAGCTTGAACAACCAAATACACATAAGCCATAGCAAGCGTAATGTGGGCAATGGTAATCGTCATAAGGCCTCGATGAGACGGCCAACCAATAAGTTGCTCAAAAGTGACAAACATCATTAAAACCGCAAGGCCAGTGATGACATCTGGCATCACTAAGGGCGCAGATATTAATCCGCTAAATAAAGTTTTTCCCCGAAAATTAACAAATCGGACCATGACAACAGCTGCAAGCGTTCCTAAAATGACAGCAACTGTGGCCGTCATTGAGGCAATTTTGACGCTTGCAAATACGGCTTCCCATAGCCCTTCATTTGTCATTAAAGCTTTATACCATTTGGTTGAAAAGCGAGACCACACGGTTACTAAACGAGACTCATTAAAAGAGTAAACAATGACTGTTAAAATAGGGAGGTAAAGAAAAGCGTAGCCAAAAATTAATGTCGTGATACTTGTTCGAGAGAGCTGACGCATGGCTTATTCCTCAATTTCACGAAATTGAAATCGTTGAAATATCATGAACGGAACAACGAAAACAATTAAGGTTATTAGAGCAAGAGCGCAAGCCAACGGCCAATTTTGATTATTAAAGAATTCCGACCATAACACCCGTCCAATCATGACAGTGTCTGGTGCCCCAAGCAATTCTGGAATCACGAATTCACCAACGGCAGGAACGAAGACTAAGATACTTCCTGCGATAATGGCTCGAAAAGACAAAGGAACTGTTATGCGCAAAAATGCCCGCCACGGGCGACAGCCTAAGTCATAAGCAGCTTCTAAATAAGCAGGGTCAATCTTATCAAGCACGGAATAAATCGGTAAAATCATAAACGGCAGATAGCAGTAAACGATGCCAACGGTAACGGCAAAGCTATTATATAAGAGGGGGAGGGGTTCTCTAATAACACCTAAGGATATGAGCAATGTATTAATCACACCTTCGGTGCTGAGCAAACCAATCCAGGCATAAACACGCACCAAAAAGGAGGTGAAGAACGGTAAAATGACCAATAAAAGGAGTGGGGTGCGCCATTTGGATGATGCTTGAGCAATGGCATAAGCCATGGGATAACCAATGAACAAACACGTTAAGGTTGCTGTCAATGCTATTTTGAGGGACCCCAGAAAAGCGGATGCATAAAAAGGGTCGGTTAACAAAGTGCCATAAGCCGCTAAGTTGAGACGGAGTTGAAGGACTTGCTCTGCTGGCCATTGGAAGAGGGGATGAAAGGGGGGGATTGCTAATACCGCTTCCGAAAGGCTTATTTTTACCACGAGGAGGAGGGGGATGAGTGAAAATATCCCGAGCCATAAGTAGGGCGCTGCGATCACTAATCGTCGCTCACGGGCGAGGCGGTTCCATAAAGGATTCCACAGGCGCTTAAGGGTCAAATAATTCGTTTGATTGATCATGATGTTAAAACAACGCCATTTTCAGCGCGCCAATAGAGATAAATTTCATCTTCCCATTTGACATCTCGTTCCGATAGACGGAGCAGATTTGGGAGAGCTGCTTGGACGATTTTGCCTGAGGCAAGCTCCACATAATATATAGAAAGGTCTCCTAAATAGGCAATTTCACGAACCACCCCTTTGGCACAGTTGCGCTTTCCAGAAGGCTCCACGGTTGAAATCATGACCTTTTCAGGACGTACAGCGACCGCTACTTGTGCCCCAACGGGCACGGCTGCCGAATGAGTAACATAGAGTTGACACCCCGCTGCTTCGGAATCAATGAGGACATGGTCAGGCTCATCTTCCACGACGACACCCTCAAATATATTAATAGAGCCAATAAATTCAGCCACAAAACGAGAGTTGGGGAATTCGTATACATCATGGGGAGCACCGATTTGACGTATACGTCCTTCTTCCATGACGCCAATGCGACTCGACATTGTCATCGCTTCCTCTTGGTCATGCGTTACCATAATAAAGGTAATTCCGACGCGTTCTTGAATGTTGACAAGTTCAAATTGAGTGCGTTCCCGCAATCGTTTATCCAAGGCTGCCAAAGGCTCATCAAGCAAGAGAAGCTTGGGTTGTTTTACTAAACTTCGCACGAGCGCGACACGTTGACATTGCCCCCCGGAAAGTTGGTGAGGTTTGCGCTCCGCATAATCACTCATTTGGACGAGATCGAGCCCTTCCTTGACACGTTCACGAATGATTTTCGGGGGAAGACGTTCTTGTTTCAGTCCAAAGGCGACATTTTGGGCAACTGTCATGTGAGGAAACAGGGCATAAGATTGAAACATCATATTGACTGGACGTTCATAAGCTGGGACATCTGTTACATCGACGCCATCAATATAAAGTCGCCCCGACGTGGGGCGTTCCAAGCCAGCCAATAAACGTAACAAGGTTGTTTTACCGCACCCTGATCCTCCCAGAAGACAAAACAGTTCTCCTTGGTAAATGGATAAGGAAACACCACGGACAGCTACGGCCGATCCAAAACTTTTGGTGACATTTTCAATGGAAATGTAAGGTTTTGCCTTTGGATCTTGCCAAGGTTCAAGCTGACGGCGTGTTGGAGGGTGAGGCGCCATATCAGCGGCCAAAAATAAAGAGGCAAAATGAAGAGGAAATCCTCATCACTTTCTCGCTTTTTTTAAAATGAGTTTCGGGTACACTGCTAATCATTGGTTTCAAATTACACCTCCTGTATGGCCTGGCATTCGTTACGCACCTTGCTTTGCGATAAACCAATACCGAGTTCGTATCTCTTCATACCTAGGGTTTTGAATTTTATCAAGCTTTAACCTTTTAAATACGGAAGGTTCTGGGTAAAGGGTTCTATTATTTCGAATTTCTTTCTTTATAAGGCGAAGGGCATCTTTGTTCGCGATAGGGAATAACATGGCATTTGTAATAGCTGCACTTATTTCAGGTCGCATCAAAAAGTTTATGAACAGATAGGCATTTTCAGGGTGAGGGGCATCTTTGGGTATACATATTGCATCAATCCAAAGTGTTCCTCCCTCTTCTGGAATCACATATCGAATGGTAGTTTTACGCTTTGATTCTTTAGCTTGCTCCGCAGCAGCTTGCACGTCGCCTGACCAGGCTTGCGTCAGACAGACTTCACCAGAGACGAGCTCACTGGCAAAACGTTGTCCTAAGAATCGAGAGATGTGAGGTCGTGCTTTCAACAGTTGCTCTTGGGCAGCTTTAAGGTCGTTGATGTCAGAGCTTTGGGGGTCAAGTCCTAAATACGCCATAATAGCTGGGTATACGTCAACAGCTTCATCCAAAAGGGTAACGCCACAGGATTTAAATTTAGAGACAACTTCTGGGTCGAAAAGCATTCGGTAGCTGGTAAGGGGGGCATTTGGCATTCGAGCAAGAATGACTTCTTCCACATAAGCAAACCCAAATGTTCCCCAGAAAAAGGGAATGCTATACACGAGCCCAGGATCGATGATTTGCATGCGGTCTGAAAATTCTGGATCTAAATGGTGAAAATTAACCAGTTTGGATTTATCCAACTTTTGATAAACACCCGCTCGGATCTGACGTTCAATGTAGGGACAAGCTGAAGGAAAAACAATATCATAACCAGATTTACCGGCGAGGAGTTTGGCCTCTAAAATTTCATTGTTATCGTAGAGATCGTATCGAATACGAATGCCAGTTTCAGTTTCGAATTGTCGTAAAATTGTTTCTGGTATCATTCCGTACCAGTTATAAACATTGAGATAGGGTGCCTCACCCGTTGGGCTTTTTTGGGCAGGTTTGCTGAAGAAAGAGATAATTCCCCACAGAATTATAATGCTAACGATGGCAATGAGGCTGATTTTCTTGATGGATATTTGGTTATTTGACCAATTCAAAGTAGATTACCCCTCATTGTTTTTCCGTAAAGGCACATTTAGTCACGACGCGTTCTAGAAATCAATGAAAATCGAAAGAAAATGTATTCGAGTAGTATTGAAAAAAGAATAGCGCCCAAAACACCAACAAAGGCACTTGCAATCGGGTAACATTGTGAAAACTCCATGATGCAGGACAGAGAATTTGGGGGGCACGCTCTTAATTCCCGACATGAAGAAAGCATGGAGAAGCTTTTCCCTGTGTTTGCTGTCCAAGAAATACGCAAACATATTCCTAAAATGACAAAAGCTCCAATCATCCCTATGTAGGGTCGAGGCAAAGTATACCCAAATCGGACACCCATTTGAGATCCTAATATTCCCCCCCCCAAAAGGATGAGAACCAGAAATAAATCCACCGATTGTGTGCCAACAGCGTACATGAACGTTGTGATGATGCTCATCCCGACGCCGGCAAGAAGAGTTGTTCCATAGACGACGGGGCTTGTTCTTCCAATGAGGTAAGAGATGGCGGGCATCATAAAAATGCCATTGCCAACGCCCAAGCATGAGGTCAAAGAGCCGTTGATTATCCCAACAAATAAGGGGAATAAGACACTGAGCTCAACACGCGTTCTGGTGAAATATATCTTTAAACCGATGAATCGGGTCCAGGAAGGTGTATGTATGGCCTTGGTGGCAGATCGATAATGGGCTAAGGTTTTTAAACTCTGCCGAAACAGGACAAAGGACATGGCGGCGAGGACAACAATGTAACTTATGGTAATAATTGAAACGGCTTGACCGTGGGCATTTAACCACCTCAGTAAATAAACCCCTCCAACGGCACCGACAATTCCCCCGATGAGCAAGATGCCCCCTAAACGAAAATCAACGTCATTGTTTCGCCGATAATTTAGAAACCCCGTTAAATTTGTTCCGATAGAATGATTGACTTGGCTTGCGACGGCAACCATGGGGGGAACGCCCAAAACCATTAAGGCTGGCGTGATAATGACACCCCCGCCCACACCCAGCATTCCAGACAAAAAACCGCCCATCCATCCTAAACCTAAAAGGAAGAAGATGTTCAACGAAACGCCAGCGATGGGTAAAGTAAGTTCGAAATTCATGAGTGTTACTATACAGACTAGATGACAGAAAGGGAATTTGAAGTTTTGGATTGCCTGTAATTTTTCTCAATGCTAATAATTGACGTATACATAAGGTTTTGGAAATTCTTAAAAATCATTCTAAGGAACCGATTTTATCAATGCTGACAAGTGCTTCAAACATCATGAAAATTATTGCGAACGGCGCTTTTTTTGGTTGTCTACTTTTGTTAATTTCGTGTTCGAAGGAAGAAAAAAAAGACATCAAAGTTGTTGAAGTTGAAAAGGCTTCTCGCAAGGATATTACTCAAACCGTTCGCTTGATTGGAACCATTCAAGCTAAAAGATCTACCCTCTTGATCGCTAAAACTATTGGTACTTTAGATTATGTGGCTTTTCCAGGTCAGAAAATATTGAAGAAGAATGTCATTGCAAAATTAGAGAACATGGATCTTGAGCAGACCTATTTCCTTTCGGAAAGCGCAGAAAAAAATGCGAGAGATCAGTATGAGCGTATGGTGCAGTTGGAAAAGTCAAAGCTTGCCAAGAAGCAGGATGTTGAGGACCGAAAGAACCAGTGGATTGATGCTCAAAAAGCTTTAAATTCAGCGCGTATTGAGTTTGACAAAACCCGATTCATTGCTCCCTTTGATGGTATCGTTGGGAGTTTTAAAAGAAGAGAAGGGGTTCAAGTACAGGTCGGCGATCCCATCGTTAGTTTTTATGACCCGACTGAGCTTATCGTTGAATTTGATATTCCCTCGCCTATCTTGAAAGTTATTCAAGAGGATGCCGGTAAGGTTCAGGAGGTGATCATTGATGGCGAAAAGATTGATGTTCCTCATATTCAAAAAATGATTGATCCAGATACCCATATGTCCCCCGCCTATGTTAATTTTTCTTGTGATAATTGTGTGATTGGATCAAATATTACCCTTGATCTTGTGGTGGCACAGCATCGAAATGTTTTGGTAGTTCCTGTTGACAGCACTTTCTTTCGAGATGGAAAGACTCATGTTTATCTAGTTAAAGATAACAAAGCTGTGTTATGTCCCATAGCCTTTGGGATTCGTGAAAAAGATTCTGTTGAGATTACATCAGGCCTTTCAGAAGGTGATACCTTGATTATACGGGGTCATGAGCGCCTATCCCCAGATACCGATGTCAAAATTTTTCAGCCTGCCCCTGTAGGAAAGACTTCGCCTGAAAAGAAACCAGTTGCTCCATGAACTTTACTTCTTTTTTCATCAAACATCCGGTTACGGCAACCATCTTGAACGTCATGATTCTTGTTGTTGGATTGTTGAGTCTGAAGACAATTTCTGTGCGCGAATATCCGGAAATAAAACTCCCGAGTTTTGTGGTTTGGGCGCATTATCCCAATGCCAGTGCGGAGCTGGTGGAGTCGGCTCTCACCAACGTTTTGGAGGATCAGCTCGCTGGGGTTGAAGGGGTTGAGAC
Organism: Alphaproteobacteria bacterium; assembly: GCA_019746225.1. NCBI lineage: Bacteria > Pseudomonadati > Pseudomonadota > Alphaproteobacteria > Alphaproteobacteria bacterium. Next base: position 81,154 of record JAIESE010000012.1, read on the forward strand.
GATGACGTCTCATTCCACCCAAGGCGCCTGCAACATTGATCTTATTTTTGTGGAAGGAACGTCTGTTGAGCGGGCTCTCATTGCTGTAAGAGATGCCATTGCTTTGGCACGATCGGAGTTACCCAAAGACATACCGGAGCCCGTTGTTCAACAAAGGACAAAGTCGAATGGTCCTCCTTTTATGGCAATTTCGGTGTCTTCCAAGACATTAAATATTGGGGATCTCACTCATTATGTAAACTTGAATCTTAAAAATGCTTTTAGAAGCTTGAAAGGAGTTGCTGCGGTTGAAGTGTGGGGTCAACCGTATACAATGACGGTCTCCCTTGATCCCCAGAAACTCTATTCCTTTGGCATTAATGCAGACGATGTTTTCACGGCTATTGAAAAAAATAATTTATCTTGGCCGGTTGGTAAGTTTCGAAATGATGTTCCAACAACAATGGATTTGAGTCTATCTTCTGTGGCAGATTTTGAAGATTTATTTATTAAAGATAACAATGGGAAACCCATATTTTTACGTTCGATTGCTGACGTTCAGCTCAAAACCAACACAAAAACAATGCTCACAAAGATCAACGGAAAGCCAGGTCTTATCCTTGGCATTTCCCGAACGAACGATTCAAATCCCTTAAATGTTTCTGAGCTGGTGAGTGAGCAAGTTGAGCATTTGAAGCAGACGCTTCGAAGCGATATGGTCCTTGAGGTTGTTCTGGATCAAGCGGACTTTATTCGCGCTTCGTTAAGTAACATTCAAAACTCTATTATTGAGGCCATCTTACTTGTTCTGGTCATCGTTTTCTTATTTTTAAGAAATATTCGAGCAACCCTTATTCCTTTAATAGCGGTTCCAATTTCTCTTGTTGGGTCTGTTATCTTGTTGAAAATATTTGGCTTTTCGATTAACACAATCACCTTGTTAGCCATGGTTTTGGCCATTGGTCTTGTGGTGGATGATGCAATTGTGGTTTTGGAGAACATCGAGAGACACCTTGCCAATGGGATGAAACCTCTTAAGGCTGCCCTGGAGGGAAGTCGGGAAATTGGGTTTGCGATTGTGGCCATGACGTTGACCCTTGCCAGTGTTTATGCCCCTATTGCCTTTATTCAAGGGGCCGTTGGCCAATTGTTTGTTGAGTTTGCTGTAGCCCTTGCGGGGAGTGTACTCATTTCTGGAATGGTAGCATTGACTCTGTCGCCTCTCATGTGTGGAAAAATACTCCGTCATGAAAAAAAGCGCCTCTTTCCAAAGATTGATGACTTTTTTGGCGCAACGGAAAAATTTTATGTCAGAAGTTTGAATCAGTCACTCGCCCATCCTCGGGTCGTTCTTTCAATTGCGGGAGGGACCTTTCTTTCTTTAATCTTTTTATTTTCGCATCTTCCTTCCGAAATTGCCCCCAAAGAGGATCGGGGTCTTATGGGGGTTTATTTGCCCCGTATTCCTGGAAAAGACGTCAATGCTCTTGCCCCTTACGTTGCTCAAATTGAAGAGCAGGTAAAAGACATTCCCGAAGGTAAGGGGTATTTGGCCTTTATGGGGGAGTGGGGTGGTAACGTGATTCTGTCTTTAAAGCCCCATGAAGAAAGACGTGTTTCGACAGAAGCTGTTGTTGAACGAATTCGCCCCCAGATGGTGGATCTCCCGTCGATTGACGCACACACGTGGAGTTGGGAATCAGGGTTACCTGGTTTAGATGATGCAGTAACCGGGGGAGAGTTAACGTTGGCTATCTCTTCCATCGGAAGTTATCGCGATCTCTTCGACCAGGTCGAGAAAGCCAAAAAGGCCATTGAGGATAAGAAGATCTTTCAATACGTGAACCATAATCTCATGCTTAATACGCCTGGCTATTCTGTTCTCCTTGACCCAAACACTGTTTCGCGTCTTGGTTTTACCCCTTTTCAAATTTCGAAAATGATCGAGGTGTTTTTCAGTGGCCAACAGTCTCTCCATTTCCAGAAGGATGGGATCCGATATCAAATTACCCTAGAGGGAAAACCAGCGCCCTGGACGTTGGATGAATTGTACCTCACAAACGCAAAAGGAAAGAGAATTTCTCTTGGGACCCTCGGGGAACTTAAGTCCTCTGTTATGCCGAAAGAGTTGATTCACTTTAACCAGATGCGTTCTGTATCTCTTTCTGCGGGTTTAATGCCGGACCAAAAAATCAAGGCAGCGATGCCTCAGTTTTGGAAGCTGGCGTCTGAATCACTTTCTCCTGAACTAAAAAAAGAATGGACGGGAGCAGGCAAGTTGTACACAAAGTCTTCGTTGGCGATGGTTCTTTTGTTTGGGATGGCGCTCATTTTCATTTATGCCATTTTAGCCATTCAATTTGAGAATTTCCTTGATCCCTTTATTATCATGCTAACCGTGCCGTTGGGGTGCTTTGGAGCCTTGGTTACGGCGTGGGTGTTTGGGCAGTCGTTGAACATTTATACTCAGATCGGGCTTGTGACCCTGATCGGTTTGATCACCAAGCACGGTATCCTCATTGTTGAATTTGCCAACCAATTGATTGCGGCTGGAAAAAGCGTTGAAGAGGCGATTCGCGAGGCGGCACGCTTGCGCTTGCGGCCCATTCTTATGACAACAGGCGCGATGGTTTTTGGAGCATTGCCATTAATTTTGTCCTCAGGGGCAGGTATCGAGGCCCGCCGAGCGATAGGCTTGGTGCTCGTCGGCGGGCTCACGTTTGGAACATGCTTCACATTGCTGATCTTGCCTAAGCTGTATCACTTATTGAAAACGATGAGATTAAAAGTTAAATCTGTCTGAATTTTTCTAATAGAACAGTTAGAGAGTCTTTCGTATAATTAAGTTGTTGTTCTGCCAGTCGTATATTATATCCAGCGAAAAGAGTTTGATTTTCTTGAAGGTAAACAACTTTTACCCCTTCGAATTGACTTGTTATATGAATCACCTTAAATACACAATCCAGTAACTGTCCGTTAGATTTAATGAGGTTGTCTTTTACGAGGCAAAATATGGGGTCTATCCAATTGAGTGGATTTTGTATCGGTGTTTCAATACCTTCACAAGGCAATCCCATTCCTTTGAGGGTCTGTGGATCAAGTTCAAGCAAGCTAGGCTTGCTTAGATTTGTCTTTAAATAACCCTCTTCAACCAAAAAATTGAAATACCTTGAAACTCTGAATTTGACTATGGTTTTTAAATCAAGATGCCTAAATACGGATTTTGTCATTATCTCAAATGGTACCTTAGCAAGGGGACCTGCGGCAGTAATCATTTCATCAGATATTTCAACAGTACCTAGAGCTAAACCGGGTTGGGTTTCTGAGGTTAGAGTTTGTGGAGTCTTAGCTTCCTCCGTAAGAGGGTTTTCCTCGGTGGATAAGGCTGGATGTGTCATTTGGGAGAGTACAAGCGCCAAAGGCACAACAGCCAAAATTCCTTTCATACTATTCTTCATTTTTGAATCCTTTAATTTGGGTTTGCTTTAACGACCTGATGTAAATAAAGGTCGCTAATTTATATTAATACTTTGCAAAAGATAATTTTCTCAAGTAGCGTTATATATAACCAGTGAATTCATATTTTGCAATACCGTAAAAATACGCTAGTTTCAAACTATTCAGATAGATGAAGCAACATAATCAAAGGAATTATTTAACTTTTGCAGAGGTTTTTATATGATTTATTTGGGCATTTGCCTAATAGGGAAATACACACCTCTATGGAGTGCATAAGAAGTATTTATCATGTTTCAAGTCAATGTATCAACAAATAATACTCTGAAAACAAATGGATCGCTGTGCTGTCTTTTATGAAAATCACGATTTATTCGTTGGCAAATAAAGACTCAAAGAGGTTAAGAAACCGAGTCCTGCTTGAAGAAGCAGGTTCCATACGGTGGCGGAAATCCCGAAGATTGCCCAGGAGATTTGATCACATCGCGGGCGGGTGACCTTCATCATTTGAGCGCGAAAATCTTCGAGTGTTGCGGCGCTTCCGACGCCTGTGCAACTCGCAGGACCCGACCACCAATGTTGCTCCATGCCTACATGATAACCGGTGAGCACGATTCCGATGAAAAGCACGAAGAGCTGGGCGAGGATGCCGCGATGACCAGCAAAGAAAGCCGTTTTAAGGCTGAGGATGCCAACCATAATGATGCCCGCATATACGCACCGTTCATAAAGGCAAAAATCACAGGGCAGAATACCAAAACCATATTCCGCAATATAAGCAAACCCGAGAGATGCAGCAGCGATCAGGATCAAAAAATAGTGGACGTGTTTGTGGGAGAGACAGCTGAGGACTTTGTTCATGGTGGTGCAGGTCATTGTTGTCTCCTTGAGATGAGCCTTTTGTACGATCTCTCTTCTCAAAGCTTACCCCCACTGCCTCCCATAATCAAGATGGACTCAGTTCAAATCACCCAGCCAAATATTGAACAATCATGAATCCAGCGACTAAAGAGATTAAGACGAGTCCCAAAAGCCAAGGCAGATATCGCTCAATGAATACGCGGGCCCAGTCTCCAAAGAACCAGAGAAGAGCGGAGAGGAGAAAGAATCGGAACGAACGGGCGATTATTGAGGCCACGACGAATTGAGAAAGATTTAATCCGGCCACGCCGCTTGCGATGGTCACGAGCTTAAAAGGAATCGGGGTGAGCCCTTTGAGGACAATAATCCAAAATCCCCAGTCTTGAAAATCTGCCTGAAAGCGGCCAAATGCAGCTTCTAAATGATAGGTTTCAATAATCCATTCCCCAATGGTTTCAAATAAGAAATACCCGATGGCATAGCCTACAAGCCCCCCCAACACGGAAGTAATGGTGCACAAAGCGGCCAACACCCAGGCTTTGGCCCGATCTGCTAGAATCATGGGGATGATCATTAAGTCCGGGGGCAAGGGAAAAAAGGAGCTCTCGGCAAAAGAAACCAGGCAAACAATCCATACGGCTTGTGGTTTGGCAGCCATTTGAAGGGTCCAAGCGTAAAGGCGACGAAGCCAGGAGGGTGACGCGATGACAGCAGTATTTGGCATCAGATGGCTTTCTCTATTTCAGGAGCGGTTGTACTTTTGAGCTTCTCATCAATGAGATCAATCATTTCCTTGACGCCATATAATGCAATGAAGGAGCCCATGCGCGGGCCTTCTGCTTGTCCCAAGAGAACCTCATATAATGCCGCAAACCAAGCGCGCAATTCCGGGTAAGGATGGTTTTTACCCACCTCAAAAACAAGGGTCTGGAGATCTTCTGCCGACGTTTGGGTTGGAATCGTCGTGAGACGATCCCGTAACTCAATCATCGCGCTTCGGTCTATCTCGGTTGGTGTTCGATAGGTTTTCGTTGGCAAAATAAAGTCATTGTAGTAGTGAATCGCATGATCGATGAGTCGGGCCAGGAAGGGCGCAGACTCAGGGGTGACATCCTTCTGATAGCGCGTGACAAACCCCCAGAGAATGGAGGCATCTTCCGCATTACACACGGACGCTAAATTCAACAAAATCCCAAAGCTGAGGGTGCTTTCCAAAACCGGTGGATGCCCAGCATGGACGTGCCAGGTGGGGTTTTCCAGCTGTTGATCCTCAGGTTGAGCAGGATATTTGGCAACCCAAGACAAATAATCGTCAACATGGCGCGGAATAACATCAAAATACAAGCGTTTGGCTTTACGAGGTGACTGGTACATGTAGTATGACAAGCTTTCCCATGGAGCGTATTTTAGCCACTCCTCTATGGTTAAGCCATTGCCTTTGGACTTCGATATCTTTTGTCCTAGTTCATCTAGGAAAAGCTCGTATGTCAAACATTCCGGGGGTTTTCCGCCTAAGATGTGGGTGATTTGAGTTGACAGTTTCACAGAATCAATGAGGTCTTTGCCTGACATTTCATAATCCACATCAAAGGCCCGCCAACGCATGCCCCAGTCGACCTTCCACTGCAGCTTACAATGCCCCCCGGTAACAGGGACCTCAACCGGTTGGTTGGTCTTTGGGTCAAGATAGGTGACAGTCGCAGCTTGTGTATCCCGACTTATAATAGGCACCTGAAGGACGTGACCGGTTGTTGGACAAATCGGCAAGAATGGGCTGTAGGTGGCGCGGCGCTCTTCACCTAATGTCGGTAGAATAACGGCAATCACGGCGTCATAATGTTCAAGGACAAGCTTTAAAGTTTCATCAAAGCGACCACTTTTATACCAATCTGTGGAGCTTTGGAATTCATAATCAAACCCGAACGAATCTAAAAACTGGCACAACATGGCATTATTGTGATGCCCAAAACTTTCAAATTTTTCAAAAGGATCAGGGATTTGTGTGAGAGGTTTGCCCAAATGTTGGAGGAGCATTTGTTGGTTGGGTACGTTATCAGGGACTTTGCGAAGGCCGTCCATATCATCCGAAAAAGCAAAAAGCCGGGTCGGTATGTCGCTTAACACTTGAAAAGCATGGCGTACCATGCAGGTGCGGGCGACTTCACCGAATGTCCCGATATGCGGCAAACCAGAGGGACCATACCCCGTTTCCAAGAGAACAAATCCTTTTTTAGGGGTTTTATGTTGGATTCGGTTTAAGATTCGCCGGGCCTCTTCAAATGGCCAAGCTTTTGCATGGATACCACCTTCGCGCCAGCGCGTCCAATTTTCATCAAGCGTCGTGTTATGCACTTTTTTCACTTTCCTTCGTATTTGACTTGACAGATGTATAGCATAGATTCAATGATTTGGAAATGCTTGCCATTATAGATGACACGTGATATTACCTTAACACATTCTTTGAATTGAATTTGACAGAAAGGCTAAAAAATGTCTTTAAAACACTATTTAGAGTCGTCCATTCAAGTCCTCCAATCCACAACAGCGGATAACACCTTGTTGGGTGCAGTTGATGAAGCGACTCAGCTCATCATTGAAGCCTTGACGAGTGGGTTGCCGGTCCTGGTTTGTGGCAATGGGGGCTCAGCTTGTGATGCTTTGCATATAACCGGGGAGCTGGTGGGTCGATTCTTAATGGAGCGTAAAGCCTTAAATGTGATCGCTTTGTCAGACAATGTTGGCATCCTCACCGCCCTTGCCAACGACTATTCCTATGATTATGTCTTTGCCCGTCAAGTGGAGGCGTACGCAAAACCGGGAGCTGTGCTCATTGGTTTGACGACGAGTGGGAATTCCGCCAATGTCGTACGGGCGTTTGAAACAGCGCGTGAGCTTGGCATGAAGACGGTGGCTTTCACAAAGAAGGGCAGCACAAAAATAGCTTCCTTAAGTGATGTTCTAATTGGGGTTCCCTCTTCTTCTACGCCCTTGATTCAACAGGTGCACATCTGCTTATATCATTATCTGTGTCATGCTATTGAACAAGACATGTTTGGGCAAGAACAGGGGGATGATCAGAAGGTTGTTTCAGCACCCTAAGTTCTGCTATAACAAATCAAATTTTGTGTTTTAAAAATAATCTTAAGGGAGAATCATGATGGCATTTGAAGTCGTATCCACTGGACAATTGCGTCAATATATTGAAAAGGTCGAGCGTCTTGAGGAAGAAAAAGCGGAGCTTATGGATGCTATTCGGGAAGTTTTTGCCGAAGCCAAAGGAAATGGCTTTGATGTCAAAATCATGAAGCAAGTTTTAAAAATGCGCAAAATGAAACAAGAAGAGTTAATGGAGCAAGAAGAACTCTTAACCCTTTATCTTCAAGCATTGGGCATGGTTCCGAACTCCAAGCTCGCCGATGGAATTGATGAAGCGGCGTAAAGCGTTTTAGTTGATGTTTTTAGTGCCCCTCACCCGCCTCTTCACTTTCGTTCAGAGTCGACCTCTCCCACAAGGGGAGAGGTAAAAATACAAACGTGCACGATTACCTCTCCCCTTGTGGGAGAGGTCGACTCTGAACGAAAGTGAAGAGGCGGGTGAGGGGGAAAAAACCTTTCACAAATCCTAGGAAAACATGAATGTCCTCTCAAGATAAACAGCAGCTCTTTACCCGACGGGCCTTGATAATAGGGGGCGCCCAAGGGCTTCTTTTGACCAGTTTGGTAGGGCGCCTTTATTATCTTCAAGTCAATTCTTCGGATCATTACCGCACACTTTCGGACAAAAATCGCATTCATTCCCGGCTCATCGCGCCTTCACGGGGGCAGATTCTGGATCGATCTGGTAAAATTTTGGCCACCCATCATAATGCCTATCGGGCTATTGTTATTCGAGATCAGGCCACAGATCTTCCCCAACTTCTCACATCGGTACAATCAATTTTAGGATTAGATAATCAGGACATCGATCGTATCTCCCAAGAATTGAAGCGCAAACCCCGCTTTGTGCCGGTAACTTTGAAAGAGGGCCTCTCTTGGGATGAAGTTACACGCCTTGAGCTGCATTTGCCTGATTTAACGGGGATGAGTGTTGAGCAAGGCCAAAACCGCTCCTACCCCTTTGGTCCTGAAACATGTCATTGCGTTGGCTATGTGGCGACGGTTGGGGAAAAAGATCTTGATGGGGATCCGTTGCTTGAATTGCCGGGGGTCCGTATTGGAAAAGCAGGGATCGAGAAGTCTTACGAGACAGAGCTCCGTGGAAAACCCGGCGTGAAACAAGTGGAGTTGAATTCGGTTCGTCGAATTGTGCGGGAGTTATCGACATCTCCAAGTTCTGCTGGGCGAGATATCAATCTCACCCTTGACCTTGAATTGCAGCAGTCTGTGTTTCAGCGTCTCTCAATGGAAACGGGGGCAGCAGCTGTTATTTTAGACGCAAAGGTTGGTGGGGTTTTGAGTTATGTATCAAGCCCGGGATTTGATTCCAACTTATTTGCCAATGGCATTTCAAAAACCCAATGGGATGAGCTCTTAAATCACCCCCAACGCCCCTTAAATGATAAAGTGCTGACTGGTCAATATGGGCCTGGATCCACCTTTAAAATGATTGTGGCCTTGGCTGCCCTCGAGGCGGGGGTGATTACACCGTCAACGCCGGTTTGTTGTACAGGGTCCGTGACCTTAGGGAATCACGAGTTTCATTGCCATAGTTGGAAGACAGGCGGGCATGGAACCGTCACTCTTGAAAATGCGATTGCACAATCCTGCGATGTCTATTTTTACCATGTGGGCAAATTGTTGGGTATTGATCCCATGGCCGCGATGGCCAAGCGCTTTGGTCTGGGTTCTCCAACTGGTATCGATCTTCCAGGCGAAAAGCCTGGTCTCATTCCTTCACGGGAATGGAAAAGTTTGGTGATGGGAAAATCTTGGGCCCTTGGGGAAACTTATAATGCTAGCATTGGTCAAGGGTATGTGCTGGCCACGCCCCTTCAATTAGCCGTCATGACAGCGCGGCTCGTCACAGGAAAAGTTGTGACGCCTCATTTGGCACGGCTGCAGGACCAGCCAACTTTTGAGGACATTAAGGTCAATTCTGAGCATTTGAATCTTGTCATATCTGGAATGTCAAAAGTGGTGAATGAGCCGTTTGGGTCTGCATATGCAAGTCGAATCACGGAAGCTGGGTTTCAGATGGGGGGAAAAACGGGATCAACCCAAGTACAGCGCATTACCAAGAAAGATCGAGAGCAAGGTCTTGCGGGCAGTGCGAACCGTCCATGGCACACCCGGGAGCATGCCCTGTTTGTTGGATATGCGCCCCTCGAGAATCCGCGCTTTGTTGCGTCCGTTCTTGTTGAACATGGGGGAAGTGGTGCAAGAGCAGCGGCTCCCGTGGCACGAGACATTCTTTTAATGGCACAGAAAATGGTGGGCTGAAGGGGATAGGGCCTAGACAAAGGGATGAAATTTTTCTCTCATCCCTTTGTCTTACCCTTTAATCTTTAGAAACTACCTTATTAGTTTTTTTGAGATTGAAGCGCTAAGAGACGATTTTGCTCATCCAAGAATACTTTAAGATTTCTCGCATCTTCCATTAACTTTTCCCAATTATCGAGACCTGGTCCATACTCCATAAAGTGTCCACCCAAGTCATTAATATTGGCAAAGCCGCGTACATTTTTGAGTTCCATGAGCCGCTTAATATTTCCGTTGTTGAAAGCAATCTCAAATTCATAAATAAATCGAATAAAGTTTGCATTCAAATCCGTCGTTTTACAGACTTCTCTGGCATCAGAAATTAATAAATCCCAATTGTCGAGCGAAGAGCCATAACGAGAGAACCCTGGGCCCATGTCATTAATATTAGCAAAACCAGGAGTTTTCCTCAGGCTTTCTAATTTTGCAACATCTCCGCTAAGGAATGCTTGGTGAAATTCTCTTGTAGATTCTTCCCAACTCTTCTGAGCGGTCATCGTGCTTACTTCAGAAACACCTTCTTCCATAGCAAAAGATGAAATGGATATAAAAGCGCTCAGGGCAATGGATGTGTAAATAGATTTTTTCATAAAATAATCCTTCTCTTCTAAAATAATATGGTTTTAAATTTGTAGATTTTTCCAATAATAAATGAGGATAATGCAGATAATATGAAGTATAGTCAAGACAAATTTGAGGAAGTCATTCTTGGTTCTTTATTGAATTAGAAAATTTAGGTGGGTGAGAAATGAAAGAGTTAAGGAGATTACTACATTGTATTATCACCTCTTCCCTTGTGGGAGAGGTCGCCACGAAGCTTAAGCTTCGTGGCGGGTGAGGGGTCTTCCTGAAGAATGTTTACATCCAATAAATGTTATTTGTAGCAATCACACCCCTCACCCGCTTCTTCGCAAGGCTCATCAGCGACCTCTCCCACAAGGGGAGAGGTAAAGTGCACGAGATTATTAAAGATATGACTTCACTTAAAAATAGGGAGATTCAGATATCTTCCCTCACACAACCACGACTTGATTGCGCCCCTCGCGTTTGCCTTGATAAAGCGCTTGATCAGCCCGAGCGATCAGGCCTTCTAAAGTTGGGCGGCTTCCGGGGACAATGTTGGTAAGGCCGATGGTGACGGTGACGTTGAGAGGCGGGGTGAAGGGCAGAGATACTTGTTGCATTTCCATGGCGATGCGGATTCTTGAAGCAATGTCCATAACGTGATCGGGGTTTGATTCGTTGATGAGGATTAAGAATTCTTCACCGCCCCATCTTCCAATGGCATCAGATTCCCTGCAGCCTTCCCGCAATGAGTGAGCGATGGCCTTTAAAGTTTGATCGCCGGATTCATGACCGTATGTGTCATTAATGGTTTTAAAATGATCGATGTCCAGAATCGCAACGGCAAATCCTTCTCCGCCTAAGAGGTACTCATCCATACGAGATCTCAAAATATTATAGATGCCTTGACGATTCCATAGGCTGGTGAGGGGGTCTATCATGGATGCCAAGCGTGCTTGGTCAAGGTCAGAGGCAAGTTTGCCTTTGTCCGACGTTATAGTGAAATTATGAATCTCTGTTTCAATCAGGGCAGCAACGTCTTTCAACCAGGCGAGCTGGTCGTAGGAAAAATATCGTGGTTTATGATCTACGATCGAAATTGTACCAAGCTTTTCCAAATTCAATTGAATAGGATATCCGGCATAAAATCGAATGTGAGGATCCCCCAAAACATAAGAATTCCGAGAAAAGCGCTCATCTCTAATTGTTTCAGGTACATTAAAGATATCTTCATGGGACAAGACATGGTCACAAAACGATTCAACATGGGAAATTTCAATACGATCTGTTCCAAGCAGAGAATTAAAGAGTAAGCGTTGATCGTCAATTAAGCTAATGAAAGCAATAGGAACATCAAAAAGACTCTGAGCAAGGCGGGTGATGCGCTCAAAATTCCCCTGGAGGGGGCTTCCTAAAATGTCGAGGGAGTGCAAAGGGTAAAGACGCTCGGAAATATTCAGAGGAAGACTAGGAGCGAGCATACAGTTGTTCCTTAAACTACAGTTTTTTCTAACGTTTATGAGTTGCTACTACAATCTCTTAAAGAGAAATCTTGTAGCAGTTTTTAAAAAAATATCAGTCAATTCGAAATAGAATTATTGTATATTGTTTATATAATGTAATTAAAAAATTAGAGAAAGAGGGAAAATGAGATAAGAGTCACTTATTTTGTCCATTCTCTCCCCTGCTGATGAAAAGATTTGGAGAAGTGACAAATTTATCCCAACAATGGGGTCGCTTCCCCGGGATTTGAGTCCTTTGACACTGCGCTAGGTTTTCCCCAAAAAATTTGGTCAAACGATTCACACGATGGACAAACTGGTTGCCATACAGGTGTTGGTGTATGGCAGTTTCCACAAATCCATGCGGGGTCTGCAGGTGCAGTTGTCGCTTTTTCCAACCAGTCATGAGCTTGATTAGCCTGATGAGGATTTTCGGCTTCCTCGACCTCTGCCATCAGGCGGCATACCCTTCCTGAATATTGGACGCCTTTGAGCAGATTCAGATAATGACGAGATTGCCCCCAGAGTTTTGCCGCGCGTGCCGCAGTTGCTAAAATAAAAAGGGATTCAGGGTGGTTGGGGGCGCCTTCTACGAGCTTTTCAATATCCCGATAATGATCAAGGGGGCTGTTGTCTGGATTGAGAGCCACTAGTTGAGTTGAGAAGTCTGGGTGAGGGCAATGAGCATATCCCCCCATCAAAATTTTTTGAGCTTTTGAGGTCTTCCCAACCTTGTGATAATGGTTTGCAAGACGCACAGCAATCGCGGAAATTTCAGGCGCTTCGTAGTGCGCGCTGGCCATTGTTTGAACAAACAAACTTTCATCGCCTGCCAATTCCGCAGCCTCGGCTTTCATCCAATGAATCAGCGCTTGTCTTCGACGACTCTCCGGTTTGGTAATCATATGACGAAGCTGCATCTGTTCTACAATCATGCTAGCCTTATCAAACGCGCCAAGGCGCAAATCCAGTTCCAGAAGTTGTTGTAAAACCCATGGGGATTGAGGGCGAAGGGCCATTGCTTCTTGGAGATAATGGCGCATTTGCTCCCAATTACTGGTTTGATGAGCATGCAAAATTAAGCCACGCAAACCTAAAAAGGCTGTTTTGGGGTTCTTGCTCATTTGTAAGAAATGCGTTTGGGCTTCCTCAAGTTTGCCTGACATATAAGAACTTTGTGCAGACAAAAGCAGATTTAAGGGTTGGTTCGCATTTAACATCATCGATCGTTTCGCGAGGCGACGGGCCTCCGAGAGTTCCCCGGCCGCAATGGCACTTAAGCCCTCCAGGAGCGCAAGTTCACTTTTACGGACGCGGCGTGCTTTTCGACGCTCCACCCAAATAACAGGAAGGCGCCATATAAAGCGCCAAACCCCGACGAGAAGGAGAAGAGATGCCACTGCAAATAAAATACAGGCCAGCAATATCCCAATGCTCATCTCGAATCGATACCCGAACCAAGTTAAGTTGGCGTGCCCTGGATATTGGGTCAAGAGAAACCCGACCAATACAAGGATTGTGAGTTTGGTAAAGAAAATAAATCCACGTATGAATTGAACCATTATAAGGCATCTCCCGTTTGTGATGATGGGAATAGAGATTGTGAGCTAAGTTTTTGGATTAACGTTTGTTCTATGTGGCTCAAGGCTTCTTCAACAGTTGATCTGTCTGGGGATTCTGGGGGACGAGGTGCTTCCGGCGCGTTTGGATCCACTTTTTCAATCTTGATGGCGGATTGTACGGAGGCCTTTAGGCGGGACCACACTGTTGTTGGTTCATTCACAGAAGGAGATGCTTCTTGAACTTTATGTTTTAAACCCTGAAGCCCATGGTCTGCATACTTTTCTAAAATTGAAAAATTCACATCCGTTTTGGTTGACTCTTTAAAAGCGGCTAACTCTCCGACATAAGGGGTTTCAGATAGAACTTTTGCTTTTAAACGCCAAAATAAAAGGGCTTCTCTTAACACTTGATTGGCCTGGGTTAATCGCGTTACCCCTTTCTCAACAGCTTGGGAGCGCTCAATTGTGTCTGGTGCGCCTTCCTTAGGTTGTTTTTGAAGGTCTTCTATTTGTTGTTGGAGAGTTGTAAGACGCCTTTCAACGTCCTTAACAAGTTCTTCTTGGTTGACGGTGCTACTCAGAGGCTTGTCCATTTTCTCAAGGTAGGTTAACCGATCATCAAGCGCGACGGTGTGACTTTTCAAAAGGTCGATCTCTTGAGTGTTCGGCGAGGGTATGAACCAGAGATTTTGATTAAGAAGAACGACAGAACCAATGACTCCCAAGGCAATGGCCATAATCATCGGGATCACGAATTTTAAGAAACACGACCTTTTCGGTTTTGTTGGTAGGGTTTCTTCAACCGGGGATGGAGGGACGGGTTTATCTTTCATTGAAGTCTCCACATAAGTACCAAAATGTCATTGCCCAAAAAACAATGTCAGTCTGCCATCATCAGCGCCAATAGTAAATCGTCTGTTGTGGATTTTTTTGCAATTCTCATACTTTTCCAGGGAAGGTCTTCTATCTCAGTTTTGATTGCATCGCTTAAACAGATGGCATTAACACAAGCGCATTCGACATCAAGATTCGTGTCTCGGCATAATTTTTTAAATATTTTTGCTGTACGAGGCGAGTAGAATAGGATCGCATCAAGGGCATTGGTTTGAAGGGTATGCAAGGTTTGAGGTAAGAATGTATTTGCTTCGTGAGTGGTGTAAACAACCATTCGTGTGGCTTCAATTCCCATCTTGATGAGTTCATGGACAATATCGGTGCGGATGATATCTCCAGATATATGAAGGATGGGTTTGCACAAAGAGGGCTGGGCCTTGAGGAATTCTGCCAGCAATAGTTCAGCGGAGCCCCCTCCCTGATGGACATGTTGAAATCCAAGATTCTTGGCCACCTTCGCTGACTCTTCCCCCACACACCACAAGATGTACGTGCGTTTGGAAGTCAGATTCGCCAAACAACGAATAGCTTGTTGGGAAGTGGCGATAATCGTTTCATGAGTGGCAAGAGAGGTTAAATCTAAAGTCCCTGGGTCAATTGGCGTTAGGTGAATTAAGGAGTCGACGGTCACCTCATGTCCCAGATGTGTGAGTTGGCTTGCGAGGATGGCGGCGCTCTCTTGAGGGCGTGTAATTAAGATGCGCATTCCAGCATCTCTAAGTCAGCGCCTGCTAGCTCTTTTAATATTTTAGCCGTTGATAACCCCAGTTCTGTTGGATCATTCCCTATTTGTTTTGTTCGAAATAGGGGGGCGCCTGAAGGGGACGCAATCATCGCATCTAACTGCAGTTGGCCATCGTCTTGCAGGGTTGTGTGCCCACCAATGGGGGTTCGACAACTGCCCCCGAGGCCTGCCAAGAGCGCGCGCTCAGCCGTCACACAACGCTGAGTGTTAAGATGGTTTAACGGTGTTAGATAAGACAGTGTGCGCGGATCATCTTTTCGGCATTGCAGGGTGAGGGCGCCTTGGCCGACCGCTGGGAGCATCTCTGACTCTGGAAATATGTAAGTGGCCTCGTCTTGACGACCCAAGCGGCGCAAACCAGCTAATGCCAGAATGATCGCATCCATATCGCCGTCCCGAAGTTTTTGAATGCGACTATCCACATTTCCTCTTAATGGAACACAAATGAGGTCGGGTCGATGGTGGAGTATTAGCGCGACACGTCGAGGTGCACAAGTTCCAACAACACTATTGGGAGGAAGGGCCTCGAGGGACTGAGCTTTGTTGCTGAGCAAGGCATCGCGAGCATCTTCTCTTTGGAGTATCGCAGCCAGCATCAACCCGTCGGGGGCTTTCGTTTCCATATCCTTTAGACAATGAACTGCAAAGTCAACCTCATTGGCAAGGAGGGCCTGCTCTATCTCTTTTGCAAACAATCCCTTTCCCCCAATTTCAGAAAGAGGGCGGTCCTTGATGCGATCCCCCGTTGTTGTGATGGTAACGATGTTGGCGCCTTGAATGGCAGCATCATCTGGGAATTGTTTTTTCAGGAGTTCTAAAACCATGTTCGCTTGTACGAGGGCGAGCTTACTTCCGCGGGTGCCTAGGCGAAGGGGGGGGAGTGATTGATTCATTTTTTATTCCCTCATAAGTTACACCTCGATTTATAGTGAATCTGAGCGGCGTGTGCAAGAGAAGTGATATTCCGAGATTGATATATTGTGTCTTCTGAATTATCATTTTTAATAGGAATAACCTTTTTTAAGCTATTGTTACTGAAATAGAGTTCTTTGTTTTAAGGAATGGAATTTAAGAATGCGGGCCTGTACCTTGTTTTTGAGTCGATTATTGATCGCCCTGATGCCTGTCATGATTTTGTCTATTGGCGTTACAGATGCATCACCGAAAGCAAAGAAAAGTCCTTTGAAAGTAGAAAAAAAAGTTGAAAGCAGCCCAATTGTTGGCGAGGCTGATGAAAGTGATGCTGAGGAAGAAGATGC
The DNA here is from genome assembly GCA_019746225.1 of Alphaproteobacteria bacterium. Lineage (NCBI taxonomy): Bacteria > Pseudomonadati > Pseudomonadota > Alphaproteobacteria > Alphaproteobacteria bacterium. The sequence goes on from JAIESE010000012.1 coordinate 97,454, forward strand.
CGACGATGATGTAGAAGAAGCGCCTTCACCAAAGAAGGGAAAAGAACCAGCCCCTTCCAAAAGTAAGTCTGAGAAAAATAAGAAGAAATCAGAAAAAGAGAAGAAACGAGCAAAAATTCTGGAAGGGTTTCGCCAAGCCGAAAATTTCCACAACAACTGGTACAACCTGTCAACGACTGAGGTAAAAGCCTCTCATGAAAAGCTCATTAAATTCTGTAAAATAGCCTGCACCAAAAAACACTGTATGCATGATAAGGTGGCCGATAAATGCCATTTGATGTGTCCTGAAACCACAACACGAAATTGCCCCGATCCCTTGAAACGATCTGATGATGATGGAGACGATATGGAAGAACCCATGGGCAATGGGGATATGTCGAGCGATCCTGCTTCAAAACTAGATGACTACGTTAGCCAAACCTCAGGATCTATTGATTTGTCAGATTCTATAGACAAATCGGATCGTAAGCTCATAGACAGTGAGGGCGAAGGGGGGTAGGTGATAGCCCATGCTAGGGATTGAACGGGGCATAACATCCTTCATAAATCGACTGGTTACGTCATTGCGAGGAGCGTTAGCACGTAAGTGCATAAGCGACGTGGCAATTTATGTATTCTTAGCTCCCATCTACATAAAATCCTTTTGAAGAATCAAATACATAGATTGCCACGTCGCACGCCTTCGCTGGTCGCTTCGGCTTACCTCCACGCAATGACTATGTTATTGGATTTCACGATCATGTTCCCTAACTCTCTTTTGAAAACGGAAAGCCTAAGTGTGTGTGCTTAAAGTTATCTGAATACTTCAGTCCAAAACCAAGCATACGATCAGCGCCAACATGGCTGATCCAAATGGTGCTGATCACCACGTAATCCGGGGAATTTACCATCATGCCAGTAATCCCAAGGATGAGGGGACCGACTGCGGAGTGTAGGGTGTTATAGGCATAAGCGCCGATGCGGGGTCCAAAGGCATATCCTGCAAAACTGAGGTCAGGGAGCAAGAAAAGGGCTGCAAAAAAGCCCCAAGAGCGATGATGTAATGAAAAAAGATAGAGCCCTGCGATGAAATAGCAGAGCCCTTCGAGGTGTAACCATATCTTGGGGCCAGATTTGACAGCACCGCCAAAGGGACTTTGTGTTTTATCAAGGTTCATGAAGGATTCTTACTTTGGTAATAGAGCAGTTGTAAAACGAACTATATTTTGGGAAAGCTCCTCAATGCGCTTTTGGGTTTCTTCATTGGGTTGTTTTTTGTCATTAAAGTCGCCTCCCGTTGCCATGACAAAGTTGGGGACAACGACAACGCTCGCTTCGATCGTTAAGCTGTTGAGGAAAGGCATGAAAGCCCAACGTGAGCCAGGTCCGCCAGAAGTACCCATGAATCCAACCACCTTATTTTCCCATGCCTTACCTGTCAGAATGGTTTTGTGAGCATGGGTGGTGAGCTCCATCAAATTTTTAGCAACGGCGCCCACGCTATTATTATAGATAGGTGCTGCGATAATAATTCCTTTGGCTTTTGCGATGCGTTCATGAATGACCTTTACTTGCGGATCATCATAAGCGGATTGCTCGTGGCCATTGGCCAGGGGAATTTTGTAGTCTCGCAAATCCAACAATTCGACGTCTTGGCCATGTGATTTCAAATAATCGAAAGCCCCTTTAGCCAAGATTGCACTTCGGCTGTCGGGGTTTAAGCTGCAGCTGATGACCAAGAATGGGACAGACTCTTGCTTCAGTGTCACTTTGTTTTCAGCGCATGTGACTGAAATGAACAGAAAATATGAAGCTAGAGTGAGGACTAACTTTTTAAACATGTGCTTTCTCCCAGTGAGTGATTGATATTTTTTTTCATACTACTTTGAATTTTCCATTTGAGCTAGTTTTAAGTCTTCTGCCCTTGGACTGGTCGCTTCACTCGTGCTTCCCTTGCTTACTCTCGGGCTAATCGTGTCTCTGGGGCTCGACCTTGAACTTCCCCCCGGGGTTCTGGGGCTTTTATGTGGACTATTAGGTCCATTGGATTGGAGGCTTCCTGAAGTACTGCGCCCAAGACCTGTCGAAAGTTTATCTTGGTTGCCCAAATTGCCTGATTTTCGGCGGCCTAGTTGATCAAGAGGACTTGACGAACTTCCAGATTTTCTTCTGCGGGCATCATCGTTTGGTGTTTTTCTGAGGCGGACTTCTTTTTGTGCGTCTACACCCCCCTTCGAGTCTGCTACAAGGGCCGCTAAAGCCTCTGGGTCCATAATATAGGAGGGTTTGCTTAAACTATCTCCTACACTTAATGCAGGGTCTGATTTTCTTCGCCCCCCACCAAGCTGTGAAAAGGATGTTGGGCCCTTTGAGTCGGCGGAGCCCCTTTTGTCTGATGGACTCATTAATTCTTTTAACTTATCATCTTTTTTTGGATTTTCAGACCCTTGCGATCTTCCAAAAAATCTCCGTCGTGTGTCCTTCTCTTTTTCTGTTGCTTGTACGATTGATATCACGAGAGAAAAAGATAACAGTAAGGCACCAAACTTTTTTAACATGTTTTCTCTCCTGTTTTGAGTCAGATCCTATTAGAAAATCAGGTTGGAGAGCAAGGAAAATCTATATCGTATACTCATCTTGCTTCCCATCTGTAGGAGGTGCTACATCCTTACTTGAGGTTTCCTCATCTCTTGGCGTTGCTTTCTGGCCATTGTTGTTCGACCCACTTTGCGCAACTGTCACACTTGTTCTCCTTGGTGTTACTGGAATGGCTTTGTCCTTCGAAATGCCCTCAGGTCTTGGGCTCCCTGTTCTTGGACTTCCCGTTCTTGGACTTCCCTTCCTTGGACTTCCCGTTCTTGGACTCGGTGCGTGAGGATCTAAGCTCGTTGGAGGTTGTGAGCCGATTACCGATTTTCTTCGAGTCTCTACTTCCAGGGGACTTGGTTGTCCAAGGCGTGCTGATCTTCTTCCATCTGAATTAATTCCTGATCCTGGCACATCACCTTCAGATCTTCTTATCGCTGGGGCATCACCCCATTTGGAGGGGAGGCCCCTTGTAGGGCTCTTTGGGCTTGTTAGGGCTAGATCTCTGGGGTTGAGTGTTTCCATAGTATCAGCCAAACCTGACAGATTCCCTGCGCTTTCAGAGTATCTGAGGCCTCCAGCGTTGTTTGAAGGGAGTTGTGCAAAGGTCATACCAGACGATCCTTCAGAGCCAACCCTTGGGCTTTTTAAGGGCGCGAGGACGGCTGTATCTGATTTTCTCATTCCTCTTCTTCTTTCGTCAGAAGCACCTTGAGGGACACCTCTTAATCGTGGCACAAGATTTGACCCCTTTTTTTTCGGTAGCTCTTCATTTTGATCCGTGCCTGCTGCGGGCAATGGAGGTGGTGGGGGCTCCTCATTTGTTGGAAGTGGGAGAGGAGGTGGACCACTGAGGATAGAAGAGATTTCTGTGCTAAGAGTTGGATCATTAACAGGTGAAGACCTCCCTGATTGAGTTCGTTCTCCTTTGGCTCTTCTAAGGGCAGGACTTTGAGGAGGTGTCATATGAGACGGTTGTGCCATCGGAGGTTGGGTACCTGATATTGTGTTGCTTCTTTTCCGTCCGCCTGGGGCAGAAACCGAAGAAACAGTTGAAACTGACTCTTCGGTAGGATTTAAAAGACCCGGTTTACTACTTCCTGACAAACGCTGTTCAAAATAATCTCCTGAATCTGAGCGCGAGTGTGTCACCGGTCTGTCGCTACTGCCTCTCGCTTCAACATGAGCAAGCCTAGGAGATTGAGTTGAGATCATTGGTGATGGTCCGCTTATGGTGCTGCTTCTTGAGCGTCCTTTTACAACAGGATCCGGTTTCTGAAAGTTGGGTGGTGAAGTAGAATCGTTCGTACCACTTCTCGAGCGGGTCTTTGCAACAGACGGCACCAGAACGGGGGGTAATGAAGTACTGTCTCTGGTACTGCTTCTTGAACGGGTTACGGAAGAACCCTGTGGATCAAAGGAAGACCCAGATCCTGTTAAGGCATCTTCTAATGTTTCACCGGGTTTGAGGGAGATCGAGTTATGACGCGATCGAATACGTCCAAATGATCCATCTTGCATTCCCTCTTGCTCAACAGGGGGTGTTGCGGCACGATTGGTGGCTGTTGGTATTACGACGGAGGCGTTGCCTACCCTTCTTGAGAGTGAAGGCGAAGAGAAAGGTGTGGAGAAAACACTATTGGCTGCTGTTTGAGGTCGAGTAATGGCCATAAGGGGGTCGTAAGCATCCTTTTGAAACTTTATGAGACAAAACTTGAGTAATTCTGAACTGGTTACCTCACTCAACTTTTCCGGAAGATCACTTAAAAATGAAGTGTCAACGATGACCCCGACTTCCTCGAGCAGGTTGAAAGCTTCGGTGCGAACATCCCATGCGTCTTTAGAACTTAATGCACATTTGGAAGATAAATTATAAATTGAAGCAGCATACTGACAGATCCAATAAAAGTTCTGTTCAACGGGTATGTTATTTTTAGGGATTAGGAAAACAGTTCGGGAGTTCTTGTCTAAACATTCTTTTGCTTTTAACAAACATTCTTTCGCTTTTGTGCGGGCCACGGCAAAAGCCTCGTATCTCTTAGATCGATCAAATCTCCGACTTGCCATTTTGCGCGCTTCTTCTGAAAGCAAATAGAGCATGGGTACATCTTCAGCTCCCAAACAGGATGCTTCAAGATAGATGCCTGCTAATCGACCAAAATCTGCCTTAATTTCAGCAAGAGCTCTTCGAACTTTTCGTATTTGAATTAAATTATTTTCATAGTTCTCTACTAAAAAATAGCGTTCGTTGGAAGAATGCTCTTCAGAATAGTACTTATATAAGGGTTTACCATCATAGCTAATTCTACCAGCGATTTCTATGGCTTTAAATGCCCTTAGGTGAGCTTCAGCAGCTGCAATATAGTTATTTAAGCCTGCGTTATCCCCTAAAGTTTCTATCCACCGTTGGGTATAGGTTGAAGATGCATACAAGCAGAAAATATATAAATGAACGTGACGCTCCTTCCCGGGAATGAATACAGGTGCCTCTCCTACAAAGGGGCAAATTCTCTTACTTTCGCTTAAAAGCCTATTGGCTGCTTGCAATAGATCTGTGGCAGGAACGTTGTCCTTTTCATAGCCAAAAGCGAGAGCATCGAAATCATATTTGATGGCATCCGTAAACAAATCCCATATATATTCACACGGCAGAGCGCGCTGAATGCATAAAACTTGGTAT